>NZ_VOZC01000033.1:0-21982 GCF_013419975.1 Acinetobacter sp. YH12041
ACTTTATTCAGTTTATTGAAAGGTCAGTACAATTTATTGACAAGCAAAGCACGTAGTGTTCATGGATTTCTAGGAGGGATTTACGCGTCCTTGTGTGCATATCAACTGATCCATAAAAATAAGCCAACAATTCAAATTATGAAGTCATCAGCTTAAGCAGGATTCGGGTTAATTAAAATAGTCGGGATTAATTAAAAAATAAAAAAGAACCCGCATCAGGCAGGCTCTTTTCTAATATGAAATTGGGGAGGGCTTCAGAAGTCGTAACGCATACCGACCGATAGTCCGAAGCTGTCTTCACCACGTGCGCCAGCCACTGCATTGCTACGGCCTTGTGCCCAAGGTGTCAGATTTGAGTTTTCATCATTTAATACACTGGCCAGATT
The DNA here is from genome assembly GCF_013419975.1 of Acinetobacter sp. YH12041. Lineage (NCBI taxonomy): Bacteria > Pseudomonadati > Pseudomonadota > Gammaproteobacteria > Moraxellales > Moraxellaceae > Acinetobacter > Acinetobacter sp. YH12041. The sequence goes on from NZ_VOZC01000033.1 coordinate 387, forward strand.
GCTGTAGATGCGGACTGCTGGGTCAAGACGATGTTCAATTCCAATCGCCAGTAAAGTAGCATTGGCATCATCGGCATCTACATCACGGTGAAAGACCTGTCCACGCAATGAGGTCTTGGCTGCTAATTTATATTCACCCGCGATGCCAAAGACCTGAGCATCAGGATTGACTTCGGTATTGTCATGCTGAAGGAACTGATACAGACCACCGAGTTTCAAGTCTGGCGTGATTTTGTAGGCACCTGCAATCCGGAAACCATCACGTTCACCACGACTGGCTTCTTCTTCATAATGTTCATATGCCGCTGCAAAATCAACTTTATCTTTTTGGTAGGTAAGGGCAAGGTCATAAGCCTTATCTTTATCTTTTTCACCATCCTTAGATGCATCCGGGCTGTTGGCTTCATGTAGGGAAAGTGCACCCAGAACATTAAATCCATTGCCGAATTTTGGTGATTTATATTCAATGCTATTGGCATTACGTTCATCAAAACGCAGATTCCCTACTCGGGTCACATTACGTACATCGCCGACCATATCTCCAAAGAAATTAACTGGACTGCGCGCCACTTTAAATGGGCTGTCGAAACGGCCGATCCGTGCCTGACCGAACTCACCTTTTAAACCGACAAAGGTATCACGAGTAGCAAACTCGACATCATCATTTGCAGAGCCACTGGCAAAGTTAATTTCCTGCTCAATCTGGCCAAATACGGTCATGCCATTTTCAAGTGTCTGTTCAGCTTTAAATCCAAGGCGTGATGCATTGGAGGAAATTCCAATTTCATTATAATCTTGGCCATCATCCAGATAATCTAAAGACACATGTGCACGGCCATAGACTTTGACATCAGCAGCGACTGCCATGAGCGGTGTAAAAACGCTTGCCCCAATTGCGAAAATGCAAAGTGATTTTTTCATATAAAGCTCCAATCAGACTTTTTTAGGTCTTTTGAGGTGTATGCAGTAGCTCGGTCTTGGCTACCATCCTGTATTGGTGCTCAGTATTGAGGATGAATAAGTCAGTATGGTTAAGGAAATATTGCAGATCTATGAAATCTAAAAAGGGAGCAATTTTAATTTTTAAGATTCTGTGCAGGATTTTTTTGCTTTAGTTAACGCTGATCCAGTAGATGAGTAATGCGGTTTTAATAAAGTCATTTAAGAGGAATACTGTATTTATGAATGGTGATAAAAAATGAAAAATAAGGCATAAAAAATGGAGCCGAAGCTCCATTTTTAAGGACGAAGAATGAATTAAAGAGCAGCTTTAATTTTCTCTGCCAGTTGTTTGATTTTTTCCTGATCACCCATTTGTGCAGCATGTTTGCCGAGATTGTGCAAAGAGGTAGGTACCAGATGGAAATGAACATGCGGAACAGTCTGACCCGCCGCAGCGCCAGAGAGCTGCATCAGTACAATGCCATCTACACCTAAACCTTTTTCAATCGCTTTGGCTATTTTTTGCACCACCTGAATGGTATAGGCCGCAACTTCAGGATCTAGGTCAAGCAGGGTAATTGCGGGTGTTTTAGGAATGACCAGAGTATGACCATCGGCCTGTGGCATGATGTCCATAAATGCAAGAACTCGGTCATCTTCATACACTTTAATTGCTGGAAGTTCATCACGCAGAATTCGTGCAAAAATATTTTGGTCATCGTAAGTCATAAGTGCATTCCTTGAGCAGAATTGAATTGTATTATTTACAGTTCAATTCTTTCTGACGTTCTTTGATCGCGTCAAGACGTTGCTGCTCTTTTTCTGAAAATTTTGGCTTGGTTGTGTAGCAATTGTCATTAAACTTTGCTTTTGCTTCAGGATCCTTGAAACAGAAACCTTTTGATGCATAAATGACATCATGGTCATTTTTCAATTTTTTGCATTCCTGTTCAGATGCAAGAACCGATGTTGAAGCCCCAAACAAAGTTGCAGAACCGACGAGTGCTGCAACAAATAACTTATTCATAAGAGTTTCCTCAGGTATCACTGCATGTGGCTAGTCTATAGTCACAATATTAGGTTTGTTTATTATTATTCAATGGCGAGATATTACTCAATGGTAATATTACTCCATGATTCATACATTTTTACAGCACTGGAAAAGTCACTATTTTTATCCGACAGATTGCTAGCAGCTTGCACCAGACTTTGACCTAAAGCGAGAAGTGGCACTGCCAGTTTGGCATCACGCGCGAGATCAAGTGCAATGCCGGTATCTTTGGCTAAAAGAGGCAGGGCAAAGGTAACAGGGAAGCTACGGTTCAAAATACGCTGTGGTAAAACGGTTTCAGTCACATTGCTTTTACCGCTTGATGCATTGATACAATCCAGTGCTTCATTCAGGTCAACACCGTGTGCTTTCAGCGTGGTAAAGCCTTCTGCTGCCGCACACAGGTTTACAGCCAGTAACATATTATTTACCGCTTTTACTGCAAAGCCAGCACCTGATGTACCCACATGCTTGATCAATTTGCCAAAAGCCTGCATCGCTGGCAGGGCGTTTTCAAAGCCTTCCGCATTACCGCCGACCATCACAGTTAATGTGCCATTTTCAGCGCCAATGGTCTGACCACTTACAGGCGCATCCAGGAAAATCACACCCTGTTCAGCCAGTGCTTCCTCTAAGCGCCGGGCAGCGTCAGGAACACCACTGGTACAGTCTACCCAAATACTGCCAGCTTTAAGGCTGAGGCCTTGGACTAATACTTCAACATCGGCACTGGTTGGCAGGCATGAAAAAATAATATCTGCCTGAACTGCCTGTTCTAAAGCGACAGCTTGGGTGCCATATTCAGCAGCATGTTCTTCAGCCTTGGCAAAAGTACGGTTCCAGACATAAACTGTCTCAAAATGCTTGGGTAAATGCGCTGCCATGCGATAACCCATTGCGCCTAAACCAATAAATGCCACTGACTGAATCATGTCATACCCTCTGAATAAAATAATAAATACCTGAAAATTGCCGGCTCTTCCGGAATTAAGCATCTATCCGGGTTGAGCGTTGTGCCAGCCAGGTGGTCAGTTTCGGCCAGAATGTATTGGCTGTTTTCTGATTGGACATCAGTCCAAGATGACCACCCGGGATAAGAGTAAACGTCTTATCGGTACTACTTGTCAATTCCATCAAAGGTTTAGCTGACTGTTCCGTAACAATCTGATCGGTTTTCCCAGCCCCGACCAGTAAGGAACAGTTAATATTTTTTAGGTCAATCGTTCGGCCGTTTAAAGTCATTGAGCCATTTTTTAAAGGATTTTGCAGCCATAAGTGCAGCACCATGTCCTGATTGATTCCACCCGGATAATCAATCATCTTGTTCAAAAAATTGCCCATGGTGGCATGTTCATAGACATCTTCAACATTTTCCAGGTTCATCAAAAACTGCTTCTGGCTTTTAAACCAGCCAATCGGATCAAGGAGCTTAAATCCCAATGCATTGATGATGCCGGGCGAATGAATATATTCCTTAGGAATCAATCCTTGATGAATCGCCTGTTGCAGGGTTTTATTTTTGGAAATGAGCTTGTTGGTGGTGCTAAAAAGCTTGCCAACGCGACCGGATGCATAACTGTCAATCGGGCTACCCAGTACAATCAGGTTTTTAACATGTTCAGGGGAATGTAGCGCAGTATAAAGCGTGACAAAAATTCCAGCCATACTCCAGCCATGCAAGGAAATAAACTGACTGCCTGAATGCGAGCAGATTCGTTCAATAGCCTGAGGAATCGCGCCGTCGATAAAAGACAGGAAATTCAAGTGACGGTGTTTATAACGGAAACGTTTCCATTCCACTAAATAGACATCAAAACCGCTATGCTGAAAATGCTTGACTAGTGAACGGTAAGGATAAAGATCATAAATATCCATATTGATCGCAAGAGGGGCAACAAAGACTAACGGCTCACGGTACTTTTTTTCAGGCGCTGCATAATAGCGAATTTTGCAGAATTCAGTCGCAGCAATATATTCAAATGGCGTTTTTTGCGAAAGAATCAGGGAAGACGAGTTAAATAACCGTGCATTCAGGTGTTTTAATTTTTTCTTCTGGCGTTGAATATTTTGTTTTAACTGAATCATGTAAATAATTTATCCGTATACAAAGGAGAATTGGTCGAAGTCTAAGCAATAATTGCTTATTATGCCTTGACCTGAAATAGCTTAGACGCTCAAAATGTTGGCAATTTTTTACAAAAGGCAGCCTTTGGGCTGAAGTAAAGTGATGAGCCAGCAAGACGATTTTAACTATCAATTAGAAACTTTAGCCATCCGTACTGGTCACACCCGTAGCTTTGAGGGTGAGCATGGTGAACCGATTTTTCTAACATCGTCATTTGTTTATGAAAATGCGGCTGAAGCTGCAGCAAAATTTTCAGGCCAAGAGCCGGGTAATATTTATTCTCGCTTTACCAATCCAACTGTTGCCATGTTTGAAAAGCGTCTGGCTGCTTTAGAAGGCGCAGAACGTGCTGTTGCGACCAGCTCTGGTATGGCTGCCATTATGGCTGTAGCGATGGCTTACCTGAAAGCAGGTGATCATGTGATCTGTTCGCGCGCAGTATTTGGTTCAACAGTTTCTCTATTTGAAAAATACGTGGCTAAATTTGGTGTCGCAGTTGAGTTTGTCGACTTGACTGATCTGGATGCATGGAAAAATGCCATCAAGCCAGAAACCAAATTACTCTTTGTTGAATCTCCATCAAACCCACTGGCTGAAGTGGCAGATATTCAGGCTTTGGCAGATATTGCGCATGCCAATGATGCATTGCTCGCGATTGACAACAGCTTCTGTACACCAGTGTTACAACAACCACTCAAATTTGGTGCAGACTTAGTCGTATATTCTGCGACTAAATATCTGGATGGCCAAGGCCGTGCACTCGGTGGCGCTGTAGTAGGTAACCATAAATTGCTTGAAGAAATCTTCGGTTATGTACGTACCACTGGTCCTTCTATGAGCCCGTTCAATGCTTGGGTATTCCTGAAAGGTCTGGAAACTTTACGTTTACGTATGCGTGAACATTCTGCCAATGCACAAAAACTGGCTGAGTTCTTAAATGCACATCCGAAAGTAGAAAAAGTTTACTATGCTGGTTTGCCTGAACATATCGGTCATGAACTGGCTGCAAAACAACAAACCGGTTTCGGTGGTATCGTATCTTTCGAAGTGAAAGGTGGCCGTGAAGGCGCCTGGAAAGTAATTGACAATACCCAGTTCATTTCAATCACTGGTAACTTAGGTGATGTGAAATCAACGATTACTCATCCAGCAACAACCACGCATGGTAAATTGTCTCCAGAAGCCAAAGCAGCAGCGGGTATTCGTGAAGGTTTAATTCGCGTTTCTGTTGGTTTGGAAGAGATTGATGATATTATTCGCGACATTACACGCGGTTTAGATCTAATCTAATTTTATAAATATATGTTCGGAGATCTTTATGAACATTAATATGTTGATGCAGCAAGCACAGCGCATGCAAAAAGAAGTCGAAAACAACATGAAAAAAGCCAAAGAAGAGCTTGCGCAAACTGAAGTGCATGCTGAGGCTGGTGGCGGTCTGGTGAAAGTTACCATGACTTGCCGCAATGTGGTGAAACGTATCGAAATCAATCCTGAACTGTTACAGGACGATCCAGATATGATCGAAGATCTGATTGCAGCAGCGATGAATGATGCAGCGCGTCAAGCAGAAGCGATCTCTGAAGAGAAAATGAAATCTGCAAACTCAGGTATGGGCTTACCACCTGGTCTGGCTGGTTTATTCTAAGGAAGTATGCGCAATGTTTAGTGATCGTTTTGATCAACTGGTTCAAGCATTACGCATTTTGCCAAGCGTTGGGCCGAAATCGGCCCAGCGTATGGCTTTGCATTTAATCATGAAAAATCGTGAAGGGGCGATCGGTCTGGCACATGCCTTAACTGAAGCAACCGATCACATTCATGAATGCTCGATCTGCCATTCATTGACGGAAGATGAAGTCTGTAATATCTGTACCTCACTTGAGCGTGATGATGAACTGCTTTGTGTCGTGGAATCACCGGCAGATGTCATGGCAATTGAGCAAAGCGGCAGTTTCCGCGGTAAATATCATGTTCTGGGTGGTCATCTGTCACCTCTAGATGGAATCGGGCCTGAAGAAATCGGTATTCCATATTTACTGCAACGCTTAAGTCAAGGGCAGATCAAGGAAGTGATTCTGGCCACCAATGCGACTGTCGAAGGACAGGCAACCGCACATTATCTGGTTGAAGCCAGTAAACATTTACCTGTGCAAATGACGCGTATCGCTCAAGGGGTGCCTCAAGGCGGAGAACTGGAGTATGTAGATAGCCATACTCTGAGTCAGGCAGTGCATAACCGGATGCGAATTAAGTGAAATATTAATTATATTCTCTTAATATATAATATAAAAAATATATTAGTAAAAATATAAAATGTTTACTAGATAAGCTATATTCGAAAAATATGGAACAAAAAGTGTGATTTGGTTGTCATATTTTTATATAAAAATTCTATATATCGGGTAATATAGCTTCATCGAGCATCTAATTTTAGACTCAGTCTTTATGTTTCAATTTATTCAACATCAGCACGACTTAAATCATGTCCTGAACCTTATGGATCAAAATCCGGTCTATGGCCTGGATACAGAATTCATTAAGGTAGACACCTTATGGCCAAAACTTGGTGTTTTTCAAATCAATGTCAATAACAATGTCTACCTGCTGGATGGAACAACACTGGATCTGAGTGAATTTCTGAACAAGATTTTTAATGCTCAACAGAATATTTTCCATGCCTGCAGTGAAGATATTGACCTGATTTACCACTACACCCAGAAAAAAGCCCTGAGCAATGTCTTTGATACACAGGTCGGCATGTCATTCCTCGGACATGGTTTGCAGGTCAGCTATCAGAATGCCTTAAAACAGATGCTGGATGTCGATATTGAAAAAGATCAGACCCGTTCTAACTGGCTGGCACGGCCTCTAAGCTCTGAACAGTTACTGTATGCAGCCAATGATGTGCATTATCTGGTGCAACTGTCGGATAAAGTCAAACAGGATCTGGAAAGCAAATATCTGCTCGATTTCGCTCTTGAAGATTGCCGTTTTTTGACCCATGAAATTGGTGAAGAAACACCGACTGCCTTGCTTTATCAGGATGTCGGTAATTATCGTCATTCACGCCGTCAATTAATGCAGTTGCAACAACTGGCTGTATGGCGTGAGCAGATTGCCAAGGCGCTGAATCAGCCGCGTAGTTTTATTCTGAAAAACTCGACCATGATTGATCTGGTGGAGAAATTCCCGCGCAATAATTTCCAGCTCAGTCAGATGAAAGACATCCGGGCCAATATTGTCCGTGAACATGGCAAGACTATTCTGGATCTGTTGAAATTCCTGCCTGATCAAGCCGACTGGCCATTACGTCTGGCACGTCCAATCCGCCATTCATCCAGAGAGATTGGCGAGAAGGTCGAAACAATGATCCAGAATATATCCAATGAAATCTCTGTACCGAAAGAAGTGCTGATGCGAAAGAAATGGCTGAATGCCTTATATCAGCATGTGGTATGTCATAAGGATGAACAGGATCTGCCAAACTACTTGCTCGGCTGGCGTTATGAGTTATTAACTCTGCCGCTAATTAAGGTATTGCATCAGGACGAGTCTTATCTGTCGACCCAGATGAAAGTGGTTGAGTGATTTTTACTGGATTGATTAAAGATAAAGCAATTATACAAAATCACGACTGATGCATTTGAAGCGGCTAATGTTTCTGTCGTTTTTTTGATGTATCCTTGCGATTGTTTTTTCAGAAAAGTCGTTTGAAACATGCAAGTGTCTATCTACAAATCTAGCAAAAAAGATGAAATGTATCTTTATGTGGCGCGTCCTGCAGATGAGAACGAAGCCGAAACCTTTGAACCACTAGAGGTATTGGCTGAACCGGTACGTGTTGCGTTTGGTCGTGCGACTTTTGTCATGCATCTTGAATTGAGTGAATCGCGTAAACTGGCACGTGCCAATGTTTTACATGTGATGGATTCAATTTCTACCCGTGGCTTCTTCCTGCAAATGCCACCAGAAGGTTTAATTAACCCGAATGCGCCAGCACCAGAAGGTCTTCGTGGGGCTTAAGTTCAGTTCAGGAGTTGTGAAATGAATGGTTTTGTAGCTGTATTGGACTCAATTCCTGACCAGAGTATTGCGTTTGCAGTGTATCTGCTGGGCAGTCTGATTGCGTTAGCCTGCTGGTATGGCGTGACCAAGCGCATGCCAAAGGCAATGGGCGGTTTTTTATGGCTGTTGGCCTTTGCCGTGCTGTTGACCCCAACCGTTTCTGAAGGTAGCAATGCTTCAGTTGCACCTGCTATTTTCGGGCTGCTGTTTGGGATTCTGACCAAGGAATATGAACTCGTTTGGATTAATGCGTCACTTATTTTATTTGTCATTGGTATCGGGTCTGTGATTGGCTATTGCTGGTCGACCTACGCATCCAGTAAAACGGGTCTTGGGTCAAACAAGAAAAGTTCACCGCTGTAAATAAAAAAATAAGGTTCAATCATGTCTGCTGATATTCAACAATTCTCAGGTACGGATCAGTACATTGCCACTGACAGTTTAAAACTGGCTGTGAAAGCTGCGCGTAGTTTGCAAAAACCCTTGCTGGTTAAAGGTGAGCCGGGTACAGGTAAAACCTTGTTGGCTGAACAGGTGGCACAAAGCCTCGGACTGAAGCTGATTACCTGGCATATCAAATCAACCACCAAAGCACAGCAGGGCCTGTATGAATATGATGCAGTATCACGCTTACGTGATAGTCAGTTAGGTGATGATCGCGTTTATGACATCAAGAACTACATCAAGCCGGGTAAACTCTGGGAAGCATTTACCAGTGAAGAACGCTGTGTATTGCTGATTGATGAGATCGATAAAGCAGACATCGAGTTTCCAAATGACTTGCTGCACGAACTCGACAAGATGTCTTTCTTCGTTTATGAAACGGGTGAAACCATTACTGCGACCCAGCGTCCGATTGTCATCATCACTTCAAATAACGAGAAAGAACTTCCAGATGCCTTCTTGCGCCGTTGTTTCTTCCACTATATCGAGTTTCCGGATGAAGCGACCATGCGTGAAATTATCGATGTGCATTTTGAGAATATTTCAACAACGCTGGTGAATGAAGCTCTGCAAATCTTCTTCAAATTACGCCAGATTCCAGGCTTGAAAAAACCACCTTCAACTTCTGAACTGATCGACTGGTTAAGTCTGTTAATGGCAGATGATATGCCGGAAGACATTTTAAGAAATACCGACAAGTCCAAAGCGATCCCGCCTTTGTACGGCGCGCTGATCAAAAATGAGCAGGATGTACAACTGCTTGAACGTTTAGCCTTTATGTCGCGTCGCTAAGGGAGAAACACGCATGTTTGTGCGATTGTTTTATACTCTCAGAAAATATGGCGTACCAGTTTCCACCCGTGAGCTGATTGATCTGAATCAGGCAGTGGCGGCAGGCGTAGTTTTTGCCGATCAGGACGAGTTCTATCAGCTTGCTAAAACTGTGATGGTCAAAGACGAGCGCTACTTCGACAAGTTCGATCGTGCCATGAAAGACTACTTTGATGGTATCGCGACCTTTGATCTGGATGAGCTGCTGAATCAGGTGCATAAACTGCCCAAAGATTGGTTTGATCTGGAACTTCTGGAAAAGCACTTGACTCCTGAACAGCGTGAAGAACTAAAAAAAGCCGGATCGCTGGAAGAACTGATGAAAATGCTGGAAGAACGCTTGCGCGAACAGCATAAAAAACATCAGGGCGGGAATAAGATGATTGGTACTGGTGGCACATCGCCATTTGGTGCCTATGGTGATCATCCTGAAGGTGTGCGCATTGGCGGGCCGGGGCGTAAACGTTCCGCTGTCAAAGTCTGGGAACAGCGTCAATACCGTAATCTGGATGATGATCAGATTCTTGGTAGTCGTCAGATGCAGATGGCACTGCGCCGTTTGCGTAAGTTCGCTCGTCAGGGTGCGGCTGAAGAACTGGACATTGATAGTACTATTCGTGAAACCGCCAAACAAGGCATCTTGGATGTTCAGTTGGTGCCGGAACGTCGTAACCGTATTAAAGTACTAATGCTGTTTGATATCGGTGGATCAATGGATGCGCATATCGCTCAGTGTGAAAAACTGTTTAGCGCCGCTAAGACCGAATTTAAGACTCTGGAATATTTCTATTTCCATAATTGTCTATACGACTATGTCTGGAAAGATAATATCCGTCGTTCCAGCTCGCGCATGAATACCTGGGATCTGTTCAATACCTATGGACGGGATTACCGGGTGATTGTAGTAGGTGATGCCAGCATGGCACCCTATGAGTTGAACTCCGTCGGTGGTTCGGTCGAATATATGAATGATGAGGCAGGACAGGTCTGGTTACAGCGTCTGCGTCAGCATTTTGATAAAACCGCTTGGCTCAATCCTGAAGAAGAAAAATACTGGCATTACACGCATACTATTGGCCTGATTAAGCAAATCTTTGAAGATCATATGTTTCCAATGACCTTAAAAGGTATTGAGGATATGACCAAATATCTGGCGCGTTGATTCCATTTATCTATAAGTGACTTTATCTATAGTTATTAGTGCTTTAAAATGAATTATTCTAGTATAAAGTCACTTGTTATACCTTATTCCAATATTCAGGAATTATTATGGCTCATCAAATTAATGGTATTGCGTTGCCCAATGAAGAGGGTTTCTTTGGTCAATATGGCGGTCAGTTCATTCCACCGGATCTAAAACAGGCCATGGATGACATCAATGTTGCCTATCAGGAAATCCGTCAAACTGAAGAATTTCAAAATGAATTAAAAGACCTGTTTGCTAACTATGTCGGCCGTCCTAGCCCTTTGTTTCATGCTAAACGCCTTTCTGACCAGTTAGGTGGAGCACAGATCTATTTAAAACGTGAAGACCTGAATCATACCGGTGCACATAAAATCAATCACTGCCTGGGTGAAGCACTGCTGGCGAAATATATGGGTAAAACCAAAGTCATTGCAGAAACCGGTGCAGGTCAGCATGGTGTAGCATTGGCTACTGCATGTGCTTTGGTGGGTATTCCATGTGAAATTCATATGGGCCAGGTGGATATCGAAAAAGAACATCCAAACGTCGTAAAGATGAAAATCTTGGGTGCTAAGCTGATTTCTGTGACGCGTGGTACTGCGACCCTTAAAGATGCAGTCGACAGTGCTTTTGAAGAATACTTGAAAGATCCGAAAAACTATATCTATGCGATTGGTTCGGTGGTAGGACCACATCCATTCCCAATGATGGTGCGTGATTTCCAGTCCATTATTGGCGATGAAATCAAGGTTCAAACCAATGAACGCTTCGGTGCAAACCCAGATTATGTGGTGGCATGTGTGGGTGGTGGTTCAAATGCTATGGGTGCATTCACGGCATTTCTAAATGATCCAGAAGTGAAACTGGTGGGGGTAGAGCCTGCAGGTCATGGCTTAAATACTGATAAGCATTCCGCAACGCTGACTTTGGGTAAACCAAGCCAGTTGCATGGTATGGCCTGTTATGTACTCGAAGATGAGCAGGGGGAGCCTTTACCTGTGCATTCGATTGCTTCTGGGCTGGATTATCCAGGCGTAGGGCCACAGCACAGCCTGCTGAAAGATCTAGGTCGTGTGGAATACACTACAGCAACAGATCAGGAGTGTCTGGATGCCTTTATGACCCTGTCACGCGTTGAGGGAATTGTGCCAGCATTAGAAAGTTCACATGCAGTGGCTTGGGCAATTCGTGAAGCGGGTAAACTGCCTAAAGAGACTAAGATTGTAGTGAATCTTTCAGGTCGTGGTGATAAAGACTCTGACTATGTCGCAGAGAAACTCGGTCTTTAATTTGATCTAATAATCAAAAAATCCCAGTCTTAAGGCTGGGATTTTTTATATCTAATCTGGTTTTGATATGGCATTGTTATTTGTTTGTAATGACATTTTGAGTTTGAGTCTTAATTTACGTATTCAACTAAGAAAGAATTTTAGCCTGAAATATATTGTTGTAACTGATCAATCAGCTTACGTTGATCTTCCATTGCAGCTTTGACCAAGTCACCAATCGAAATCAGGCCAATCAGTTTGTCATTTTCAACTACAGGTAAGTGGCGTAAATGGCGGTCAGTCATTAATGCTAAGCAGTCTTCAACAGAAGTTGCAGAAGTCACGGTTATGACTTTAGGTGTCATAATTTCATTGACCGTGGTATCAAAAGAGGTTCTTTGCATCAATGCGATTTTACGGGTGTAATCACGCTCTGACAAAATGCCGACCACACTATCTTCGTGGGTAACGACCAGCGCCCCGATTCCTTTTTCTGCCATCAGGCTAATTGCTTCTAAAACTGTAGAGTCTGGACGGATGGTATAAACTGCCTGATGTACTTTATCACCGAGCACTTGTGCTACGTTGGTCATTCTATTGAGTCCTTTTTATCTAATTATTATTAGTCCTAGAGTATGTATCCAGCTGAACATCTCTAGGTGTCTATTTTATGTCTTTATAAATAACATGTTTTTAGGCAAAGTGCAGTCTTTGTTGTGAAAAAAACAGGTGACGCATCTGTGGAATGGATAACTTTAGTTTAGTGCCATTGCCGCTACATAAAGTAGGTGTCACGGCTAGTCGGGACAGTGTAGGTAACAAGTTGTTTTCGAAATCTTCCGGGTTGATTCTACGGGGTACATAACCTGGCCAATGTTCCTTGGCATAATTTTTGGCATCCAGAGAATTAAGCCAGAATGGAAAAATATAATCTTCCTGATCACGCATCATCGCCCAACCCTGATGATAGACGCCCCACAAAACGCCGCAATACATCATAGATTTGAGGATGGTCAGCCTCAAAAGAAAGTTTTTACAAATCGGGTCGTATTGAATAATTTTTCGCATTGTCGTTAAAATAAAGTGCTATTAGAGTTCAGCTCTATTCTAGAAAGTTCAAGTGAAATTACTGTTTCAGCTTTGCAAGCAATCGTAATAAATTATGTCTTAATTGCAGTATTTCGAAAAAATGGCATAAAAAAACGTCACCGAGGTGACGTTTCTTCAGGCTTGCATGGTGGCCATGTTCTGCCAGTATTGTGCTTTGAGTGAATCTCGTTCTACACGAAAACCCTGATAATACAGTTCAGCTAAAAAGAGAGCTGCTTTACCGTGACCGGCGCGCGCTGCATCTTCTAATTGTTTTACTGCATCGACAAAGTTCATTTGCGATTGAATGGTATTCACTGCATCTGCATACAGATGTTCCAAATCATGTTGAGAGATATTCTGCATAATATAAAAACTCCTTAATTTTAATTATGATTTCGGATAGACTTTTAAGTCTAAATACAAATATAACTTAGTATTATTAAACTAATATTACAGAATAATGGAAAAGTCAACTATATCAGCTTTCCTGTTTACTTAATTTATAGTTTGTACGATCAAACTATACACACTTGGAAGTTTGGTTGGTATAGATTTTAACAATAGAACAAAAGAAAAGGAGAACAACATGATGCAAAGAACTCTTGAAGGGCTCAGTTTTGATATGCCCCCAACAGCCAGTCAGATTACAGAATTGGCGCATGTACACCGTAAAAAACTGGATGAGGCAATTTATGACAAATATACCCATCTAGGTGATTATAGTCTGGCTCAACGTAAAGAAGTTTATGATTTTACCCGCGCTCTGGACGAAACCCAGCGTGCAGAGTTTTATAGTCACTATAATGATGAATTGGTCCGAATTGCAGATGAAGATCGACTGCATCCACCTGAAGCAGAAGCCGGCTTAAGCAAGTTTGCAATTTTACTGGTTTTAGGTCTGGTGGCTATGGTCATTGCCTGGAGTGTGTACGAATTGTTGAAATCCTAACCGATTTATAGTCATATCGAGATGTGTATTTATACTGGTCATTCAATCTTTGACTTGAACTTCATGGGGCCCAGCCATACACTAGCTGCAACTTGAGGTAGTGTATGGCTATAGATAGCAAAAAATTAAGCGATTTTCTGAATAAAATTAAGCTTGAACAAATTTATAATGCGGTTGTTATTTTCATTGTGGCATTAATCTTATGCCTGGCCACATTTGCCATTTATCGTCCACTGACGACTTCCCAATTTAATTTACTTCAGCAACTTGCAGAACAGCAGAGCTTGCCCCAAACCCAGGATATGGCTCAGGCTTTGCTGCAACAGCAACGCATCCATCGCGGTCAATATCTTAAATTGATGCAGGCGTATCAGCAGGAATCTCTACGGGCTCGTCAGCTTCCGCCGGTTTCTGTGGATATGCCTTAGGTATTGGAATCGTATTCGGTAGTGGTGTAGAAGGATCTAACAGGTTCTGTTCCAATCGTAGTTTTAATGCTTCTTTATCTAGTTCTTGGCTTACCACGACCAGTGTCAAGCGTTCTGGATGCAGATGTTTGCGCACGGCATTTTGCACATCTGCAGCGGTAATTTTGGCTAGACGTTCTGGATAGCGTGACAGATAGTCGGCTTGCTCTGCATAAAAGCCCATCGTGCCTAACTGGGCATTGATTGTGGCATTGCTGCTGTAATTATTCGGAAATGCTCTTAACATCCCGGCCTTGGTTTCTTCCAGTCGCTTAGTATCAATCGGCTGATTTACAAAGTTGATAAAAGCCTGATGTGCGACCTGAATGCTATCTAGCAATTGATCTTGTCTAGTGGAATAACGGAAGCTAAATATACCGGGTGCCTGACTAAAGCTGAATGTACTATAGGCACCATAGGTATAGCCGCGTTTTACCCTTAATTCCTGCATTAATACTGCATTAAATCCGCTACCACCAAACATGCGATTGGCTACTTCCAGAGCAAGCCGATCTTTAGTAAAACGGTTTGGTCCTAAGTGGCCGAAGGTCACATGCGCTTGAGACGAGTTATAAGGCAAATGCACAATATCAAAACCCGATTTTTCTTCAGGTTCAGCTAATGCAACAGCTTTCTGTCCTTGAGGCAAATTGCCTGCAATTCGTTCAGAAAGTTCCAGTGCCTGTTTAGGACTGAGTTTGCCGGTAATGGCAATATTCATGTTTTGTGCCACCAGAAACTGATCACGAAATTTTTTCAGTAAATCTGCTGTGATTTTTTTGGTACTGCCAATGGTGCCGGTAATGGGTTCGGCATAAGGATGCTGGCCATACAATGCTCGATAAAACCGGATATCCATCAGCTTACTTGGATTTTCCTGAAGCTGTTTTTGTCCTACTTGAGTATTGCTGAGTGCTAGCTGAATGCTGGAAGGCTTGAATGTGGCATTTTTGAGAACTTCCATCATCATGGCCAAAGCAGGTTCCATTTTCTTGGGATCTGACAAAGTTCGCAGGCGAACGACAAACATATCGCGATAAGCCTGTACGCTAAATTGTGCGCCCGTGGCATCGAAGACGGAAGCCACCTGTGCAGCCGTATATTTATCTGTTCCTTCACGCATCAGTTTGGCTGCTGTGCTGGATAAGCCAAATAAACCTTTAGCAATTTCCTGATCTCGTGCTGATCCGGCATTAAAGGTCAGTTGAATATCGACCATAGGTAAATCACGGGTTTCAACAAATAAAGTGCGAACTTTGTAGTGATTATTCAGGTCATGAATAAAAGGTGCTTGAAATGCCTGCTTTTGATTAATGTTTTTTAAACTTTGCAGGAGAGGGATCGCTTGTAACTGACTGGGATTATCATTCAGATCAGGTTGGGTATCTAAATAATTTTCTGCCCAAAGGCTTGAACTGAGGCTTAAGCTGGTTAAAAGGATAAGAGAGCGAACTTTAGACATTGTAATAACCATTATTGAGCTTTCTGTTCAGGCAAAAGGTAGAGCGTACTTAAATTTTCACGGACAAAATAGGCATTAGCAACCCGCTGAATGTCCTCTGCACGGACACTGGCATAATGCTGAGGCAGTTCATCCATCAGGCGGTAACTCAATCCATTTACTTCAAGGTTTCCAATCATTTTGGCCTGTCCGCTCAGACTGTCCTGACTATAAATCAGATTTGAAATAAAGCGTGTGCTGATCCGTGCCAGTTCATGCTCAGAAATAGTTTCAGTTTTTAATAAATCAATTTCTTTCTGGATGGCCGTTTGTGCTTCTGTCAGATTTACACCTGGAGCCGGAAGTGCGGAAATACCAAACAGGCTATCTCCACGGTTATAAGGATCATAAGACACACTCACAGAAGTAAGCACTTTGCGGTCGCGAACCAGACGATCCTGCAGGCGGGAAGAAATTCCACTATCCAGCAGGCTGCGGATAATGGTTAGGGCATAGGCATCTTGAGGATTCTTGGCGGTAGCCAAAGATTTTACATTCCATGTCATATACAGATTAGGCACTTGGACATTGCTCTCAATTTCCATATGACGATAGCCTAAGCGCTCAAACTCGAGTACGTCATTACGTGATGGTGTAGGACGCGCCGGAATATCGCCAAAATATTTCTGTACCTGAACGAGAGCTTCTTGAACGTCAACATCTCCGACAATCACCAGAATGGCATTATTCGGGCTATACCAGTCTCGATACCATTTTTTGACATCACTCAGCTGAATATTATTGAGCGTTTTCATGTGACCAATCACGGGCTGACGATAGTGACTGGTGGGGTAACTGATCCATCTAAATCGTTCAAATGCCTGGGCACGCGGATTATCATCAGTACGCTGACGCCGTTCTTCCATCACAACTTTAATTTCCGGATCAAAATCTTGCTGGCGTAACAACAGGTTGCTCATACGGTCAGATTCAAGTTCTAGCGCCATCGGAAAATAGGCTTTGGGATAGAGCTGATAATAGTTCGTGTAATTGGTAAAGGTTGCGGCATTAATACTGCCCCCATAAATCCGGCTCAGGCGGGTAAATTCATCATTGGGAACTTTGTTCGTGCCTTTAAACATCATATGTTCCAAAGCATGAGAGACACCGAGAATATTGCCGGACTCATCACTACTGCCGACTTTATACCAGATCTGTGTCATCACCATCGGAGAGCGATGATCTTCCCGGATAATGACTTTTAAGCCATTACCTAAATATGTTTCGATGGTGGTGCGGGATAATTCACTCTGGGTTGCGGCATGTACGGGGTTAAAACCGAAACTCAGGATGAGTACTGCGACTGGAGAAATCCGCTGTTTGATGATTCTGGATAAGGAGGAGATAGCAAAAAAAGATAGGGACACAAAGTCTTCCAATGAATAGATATTTGTATTTAGGATTATTTTTCAGAAATCTTGTATTGAAAGCAACCAAACACTGTTATTTTTTGGTTGTTTATTCATGGATTGGATTGCCCGCTCAAAACACTGCAAGTTATGCTAGAATTCAATTTTTTAACGCAATGCTTTTCAAGGATTCGGCATGCAACAGCAATCTAATGGGCAAAACAAATTTTTGATTGATGCTGATATCGGAGATGATGATGTCACATTACCGAGTTTACCTGCGGTTAATGTGCCGATTGTAGAAACACCAATCACAATTGCTGAAGTTTCTGCACCTGTAGCGACAGAAGCTCAGGAAGAAGAACCTGCTACAAAAGGCGGTTTCTTTAGCCGTATGAAAGAGGGTTTAACCAAAACCCGTAAAAATCTTGCCGATGGGATGGTCAATATCCTGATTGGTGGCAAAGAAATTGACGATGAATTATTAGAAGAAGTTGAAGAACAGCTTTTGGTTGCAGATATCGGTGTTGATGCGACTAAAACGATTATTGCCAATTTGACTGAACGTACCGCACGTGGTGATCTGATTTACTCTCACTCGCTGTATAAAGCACTTCAGGAAGAACTGGTGGCTCTGCTGGCTCCGCGTGTCAAACCGCTGCATATCGATCCGAATAAAAATCCATATGTAATTCTGGTGGTGGGTGTAAATGGTGTAGGTAAAACCACAACCATTGGTAAACTGGCAAAACGTCTGCAAGGCGAAGGTAAAAAAGTCATGCTGGCTGCGGGTGATACTTTCCGTGCAGCTGCAACTGAGCAGTTACAAATCTGGGGTGAACGCAACAATATCGCCGTAGTTGCCCAAGGTCATGGTGCTGACTCCGCTTCAGTCATTTTTGATGCTTTCGAAAGTGCACGTGCCAAAGGTGTGGATGTTTTAATTGCAGATACTGCAGGCCGTTTGCATAATAAAGGTCACCTGATGCAGGAATTGACCAAAGTTAAACGTGTCATGCAGAAGATTGATGCGACTGCGCCACATGAAGTGATGCTGGTGGTTGATGCAGGTACGGGTCAGAATGCCATTAACCAAGTTGAAATGTTTGATGAAGCAGTGGGTTTAACGGGTTTAACTATTACCAAGTTAGATGGTACTGCAAAAGGTGGTGTACTGTTTAATATTGCCAGCCGTACGCATGTACCGATTCGCTTTATCGGTGTAGGTGAGAAAATTGATGACTTACGTCCATTCTCAGCAAAATCATTCGTTGCTGCATTGTTTGAAACTGAAAAATAATTAATGCGGCTTGTGTCACATAAACTCCGCTAAATGCGGAGTTTTTTGTTTTTAAGAAGTTTGAATGCTCTAAAAAGCAGCATGAAAAAAACAGTAAATCCTGCCTACCTGAATAAACCCATTATAATTGTATGGGATTTTCCTGGTGATTGAAGTTCAGGCTATATGTAGAGGGTAGAAAATGGCATTACTCAATAAAATTGGGCAGGTATTAACAACTGACCTGACTAAGGATTTTAAATTTCCTAAAAAAAGTAAAGCAGTTAAAAATTTAGAATTCACTTTTGTTGAGAAATTAAAAAAGTGCCGTGGGACCTATCAGCTAGGTAAGCGTGTGCATTACAGTCAGGCTTATCTGACCGAGCTGATTCAGGAAGCTGTGCATAGTTGTCCTTCAGCCTATAATTCACAAAGTGCACGCATTATCGTGCTATTTGCCGATTCACATCATCAATTCTGGAATATTGTGAAAGACATTCAACGCCAGCATGTGCCGGCATCGGTCTATGAAGGGATTAGAATCAAGCTGGATCAATGTGCAAATGCCTATGGCACGATTTTATTCTATGAAGATCAGCGCGCCATTCAGCAATTACAGAAAAAGATTCCATTTAGTGCCGATGATTTTCCACTGTGGTCAGAGCAGACTTCTGGCATGGTACAGTTTGCTGCGTGGACTGCGCTGGCAGATGCTGGTCTAGGTACTTCTTTGCAACATTATAATGCGCAGATCAATCACCCTGTAGCTGAGCATTTTAAGATTGATGAAAACTGGTTGCTACGTGCTCAGCTCTGTTTCGGTTCAATTGAAGAAGCAATAGAAGATAAAATTGAGTCTGTAAACCCAGACAGCTTCCAGGTATTTAGCTAAGACCTGTGATTCTTGAAATTAGTATGTGCTAAGGTGACTGATACAAAGGATCAACCTTAACATCTCTGAGAATGTTCTATAAATAAAACACATTGTTATCGAAATAAGACTGTTTTAGGCAGTGAAAATGCTTAGGATGATCTTATCGGTTTTAAATAATCAGAATAGAACGAGGTGAGATCATGGCATTCCTAGATCATATTAAAAAACGCCGTAGTATTTATGCCATTGGGAAAAATGTCAGCCTGGATCAGGCAGAAATTGAGAACATCATTAAAGAGGCGGTGAAACATAGTCCCTCATCTTTTAACTCGCAATCTTCACGCGTGGTGATTTTGTTTGGTCAATCACATGATACTTTCTGGCATATTGTGCGTGAAACTTTACGCGACCTGGTGTCAGCAGATGCTTTTGAGGCTACCAATAGCAAAATAGATGGTTTTGCGGCAGGTTATGGAACTGCACTGTTTTATGAAGACCAGAATGTCATTAAAGGAATGCAAGAAAAATTTGCGCTATATGCAGATAATTTCCCGATCTGGTCAGAGCATGCCAGCGGTATCGCTCAGTTTGCAACCTGGACAGCTTTGGCTGAACATAATATTGGTGCATCACTACAGCATTACAATCCGATCATTGATGAAGAAGTGGCGCAAACTTTTAGTATTCCATCGAACTGGAAGCTTCGTGCTCAATTGGTATTTGGTTCAATCGAAGCCCCTCCAGGTGAAAAAATCTTTATGGATGATGCAGAACGATTTAAGACCTTTGCATAATCGATTTAGAGATGAGAAAGAAGTACTGTTAAGTACTTCTTTTTTTATGTGTGATATAGCAGAAATCAGAAGATAGATAGTCTGATAAATGCTGAGTAAAGTACTGTAGAGACAAAGCATTTGTCATAGAGTTGTCATTTATACACGGCATAGTGCAATGAAAATTTTATATATTAACCAGAATGAGTGAGTGACATGGATTTACGTATCACAGCAGCTGTAGTTGCATTATTGAGCAGCACATCAGCTTTTTCAGCCGTGACATTAACCGTACCTGAAGAAATCAAGATAATCGCAGTGAATGATCAGGAAGTACGTTCAGGTCTATTACGCTCAGATCAAACTTATAAACTGGATGCTGGTACGAATGCGATTAGTGTTCGCTATACTGAATTTTTCCAGCACAATGATAATTCTCATGACATTTTAAAATCTGGCGTAGTAACTGTAAAAACTCCAGAACTTAAAGATGGTGAAGCTTATAAATTGGCTTTAATTAACGCGCCTAAAAATTTTGATGAAGCGAAAAAATATAAAGATCAGCCAATTATTGGTTTATATGATGCAAAAAATCAGCTTCTGGTTCAGCAGGCAGGAGCAAAAGAGGTAGCGAAACCATTACTAGGGCAAAGTGTTTTAGGAAAATCTGTGGATTTGACAACGAATAAAGTTGTAACTCCAACTAATCAGCCGGCAGCGGTCTACACTCAAACTGCAAGTACACCAAATGTTGCTACTGCAAACGTTCAGGAAAATGCATCAGTTGGTCAGCTTGATCAGCAATTAATTCAGTTATGGAAGCAGGCATCTAAAGCTGAACGACAAAAATTTATGCATTGGCTTGGCGAGCAGGCAAATTAAAATTTATTGTTCAATATTAAAAGGGATCGTATGCAACGATTCCTTTTAATAAAAACTAAACCAGTAGAAATTCACATTTGCTTAAAATTTCAGGCCAAAAATGACTGGAAAAAAGCATTAAAACTGCTAAAAATAGCAATTCAGATTAAAAAATAAACGTACGATGCGCTTTTTTGAATATTTTTAAGAAAAGCTCTTGCACTGGTTCTGAAACTGTATAGAATACGCAGCACACCAACGCAATGCATGAAACGAAACGTTAAGTGATTGGGTTGGCACTTAAAACTGACGAGGTTTTAAGTGAGATCATTAAGAGATTATGAAGAACAACTTGTGTGGATTTTTACTGGTTGATTGATCGAAATTATTTTCATTGATTGATTGGTTTAAATTACTCGAAGTTTATTTGAGAAATATTTGTCAGAAAATTGATGAGCCAAGTTTAAGAACTTTACTTATAAAGTTCGAAATGATTTTAACTGAAGAGTTTGATCATGGCTCAGATTGAACGCTGG
>NZ_VOZC01000034.1:0-20995 GCF_013419975.1 Acinetobacter sp. YH12041
CGTAGTGTTCATGGATTTCTAGGAGGGATTTACGCGTCCTTGTGTGCATATCAACTGATCCATAAAAATAAGCCAACAATTCAAATTATGAAGTCATCGGCTTAAGCAGGATTCGGGTTAATTTATAAAAAATAGTTAAGAATAATCCCAGATTTATCATCTTATTAGAATTTAACTTAGACTCTAGTCAATCAATGCACCTTAAAAGTGCAGAATATTTATCCGATAGGTAAATACAAGATCAATAAATTGATAAATATTGTAGGCTAGTCTTTACCCCTCGCTGTTTTTTTAAGACAATAGACGGCAGTTTTGAAAGTCTTTTCATCATTTCCTATTTCTTCTGAATTTATTTGGACGCTGATTTATGACAACCCCGCTTAATGAACGTCGTATTGCAAACGCAATTCGTGTATTGGCAATGGATGCTGTGCAAAAAGCAAACTCAGGACATCCAGGTGCTCCAATGGGGATGGCAGATATCGCTGATGTGGTTTGGCGCGAATTCTTAAACCATAACCCAACAAATCCGAATTGGGCTAACCGTGACCGTTTCGTATTGTCGAATGGCCATGGCTCTATGCTTCAATACGCACTTCTTCATTTAACGGGCTATGATCTTTCAATTGAAGATCTTAAAGCATTCCGTCAACTTCATTCTAAAACTCCAGGTCACCCAGAATTGGGCTATGCACCGGGTATTGAAACAACCACTGGCCCATTAGGCCAAGGTATCGCAAATGCTGTTGGTTTTGCACTGGCTGAAAAAACTTTAGCAGCGCAATTCAACAAGGAAGATATCAAAGTTGTAGATCACTACACTTACTGCTTCCTGGGCGATGGCTGCTTGATGGAAGGTGTTTCTCACGAAGCATGTTCTTTGGCAGGTACTTTAGGTCTGGGCAAGCTGATTGCTTACTATGATGACAACGGTATTTCAATTGACGGTGAAGTTGAAGGTTGGTTCTCTGACGATACAGAACAACGCTTCAAGTCTTATGGCTGGCAAGTGATCAAAGTTGACGGTCATGATGCTGATGCAATCCGTCAAGCGACTGTTGAAGCAAAAGCTGAAGCGAATAAACCAACCATCATCATGTGTAAAACAGTGATCGGTTTAGGTTCACCAAACAAACAGGGTAAAGAAGACTGTCACGGTGCTCCTTTGGGTAATGACGAAATCGTACTGACTCGTGAAGCGCTTGGCTGGTCAGACGAAGCATTTGTCATTCCTGAGGATGTATACGCAGCTTGGGATGCCAAAGAAAAAGGTTCACAAGCTGAAGCAGCATGGAATGAAACTTTTGCCGCTTATGCAGCAAAATATCCAACAGAAGCAGCTGAATTAAAACGCCGTCTTTCTGGTGATCTTCCAGCTGACTTCGTTGCAAAAGCAGATGCTTACATCGCTGAAGTAAATGCGAAAGAAGAAACCATTGCGACACGTAAAGCGAGCCAAAATACGTTACAAGCCCTTGTGCCTTCACTACCAGAAGTACTGGGTGGTTCTGCTGACCTTGCAGGTTCTAACCTGACACTTTGGAAAGGTGCACAAGGCGTACAGGACAATCCAGCAGGTAACTATGTTCATTACGGCGTACGTGAATTTGGTATGACTGCGATTGCCAATGGTGTAGCATTGCATGGCGGTTTCATTCCTTATGTAGCAACATTCCTGATGTTTATGGAATATGCACGTAATGCAGTACGTATGTCTGCGCTGATGAAACAACGTGTGATTCATGTCTACACTCACGATTCAATCGGTCTGGGTGAAGATGGTCCTACACACCAGCCAATCGAACAAATCGCATCTTTACGTGGTACACCAAACCTGAATACATGGCGTCCATGTGACACCGTTGAAGCAGCGATTTCCTGGAAATCTGCTTTGATGCGTTCAGAAGGTCCAACAGCGTTGATCTTCTCTCGTCAAAACCTGCCATTCCAAACGCGTACTCAAGCACAAATTGAGAATGTAGCGAAAGGTGGTTATGTTCTGGCTGAAGAAAAAGGCGAATTGAAAGCGATCATCATTGCGACTGGGTCTGAAGTTTCTCTTGCAATGGAAGCTTATGCACAGCTTGAAGGTGTACGTGTAGTTTCTATGCCATGTGCTGAAGAGTTCGTGAAACAGGATGCTGCGTATCGCGAAGCGGTTCTTCCTTCAAATATTCGTGCACGTGTAGCAGTTGAAGCTGCACATGTGGATTACTGGTGGAAATTTGTAGGTCTGGATGGACGTGTGATCGGCATGACCACTTATGGCGAATCTGCACCTGCTAAAGACCTGTTTAAACACTTCGGTATCACAACTGAAGCTGTTGTAGCAGCTGTAAAAGAGATTACTGCTTAATCAACTGATTAAGTCATTTTTTAAGGGCGCCCCAGTTTTGGGGCGTCTTTTGTTTTTCCGCTTTCTAGCCTTGTTTTCATGTGGCAACCGCTAAAAAGTGTTCTCCCATAATTGAAATGAAAGAGTGAGATAAACATGAGCTTGTATGAACAAATTAGTGATGAAATTACTTTAATGGATGCAGGCGAGCAGAAATGGATCGGGCAGGATCTACCCCTTGAAGCAATGGTTGCGGTTGAGCTATTACTTCAGGAAATGGCTGAAGAAAAAATCATTAAAGTACGTCGCAAGAACCATGAAAAGCATTCTGGTTTGAAACAGGTGGATCGTATTCTGGTTGAAAAACTTTAATAGAAAATACTAAAAGCCCCTGAGCGGGGCTTTTTTTATGTCGGATGATTTTCATCTGGCAGTTGCTTACGAACATTAGATAAGATAAATCTAAGTTTGTGTCATTATAAAAACTTAATGACTTATATCGTAAATAATTGACTTAAGGATAATTAAATACATAAACCAAAGAAGTTACTCAATATGGAAATATCATCCCAGATCCAGATCAAATCTTTAGAGCAAATATCACAGCCGGAATGGCTGTTTTTATGGAAAGGCTATCAAACTTTTTATGAGGTGCAAATTTTAGAAGAAATTAATGAAAATACCTGGGCCAAGCTCACTAGTCCTGGACAGGACAGTATGTATGGTTTTGCTGCACTGATTGATGGAAAAGTAGTCGGACTAGTTCATGTGGTTGAGCATGACAGTAGCTGGACCATGCGTCCTTATGCCTATTTACAGGATATATTTGTTCATCCGGATTATCGCGGGCAGGGCGTAGCACGTGCACTGATTCAACATGTCTATGACGTAGCACAACAGCGTAATTGTGATCGGGTGTATTGGCTGACCCATGAATCAAACCATAAAGCCAGATTGCTCTATGATAAAGTGGCCAAAGAAACCGGATTTGTCCAGTATCGTATGTCTTAAATACTTATATTTACACCAGAATTTACAATTTTATCGTTTCATAGTTGCAACAAAACGTTTTATCTTTAGGGATGTAAACGGTTCAAGATTCTATAAACTGAAGTTAATTCAGACGAGAGATAACAACATGAATTTGAAAACATTAACTTTAGGCTTGGTAGCCGCATCTGTTGCAACTTTCAGCTTTGCAAAACCGGTGACTTATACAATTGATCCGAGTCACACTGCGACGGTATTTAGCTGGAACCATTTTGGTTTTTCTACGCCATCAGGCAATTTCTCTGATATTCAGGGTAAAATTGTGGTCGACAATGAACAGCCAGCCAAATCTTCTGTAGATGTGACCATTCCAGTCTCTAGTATTAATACTAATGTGACTGCACTGGATGACCATTTAAAGAAAGAAGATTTCTTTGATGCAGCCAAATATCCAAATATTACCTTCAAAAGTACTAAGGTAGAAACCAAGGACAAAAAGAACTTCAAGATTACCGGTAATTTAACCGTTAAAGGCGTGACCAAGCCAGTGGTATTGGATGCGGTGTTAAATAAACAGGGTGAACATCCGATGGCAAAAGTTCCGGCAATTGGTTTTAATGCCACAACATCATTTGACCGTTCTGCATTCGGCTTAGGCGCGAATGTTCCGCATGTGAGTGACAAGATTACTGTTCAGATCACTACGGAAGCGACCATTCCTACAGAACCTGCAAAGAAATAAGATTTATTTCCATTCTGCATAAAAATAAAAAAGCACCTTTATAAAGGTGCTTTTTTATTGGGCCAATAGATGAATTATGAAACAGAATCGGCATCTATCTAAACTAAAAAATCTTAGCTATGATTCCATTAATCTATTTTGCAAACTTTTAATCATAAATATTTATCCAGTACCTTTGCTCAAGATACTATTTTTAACTGAGTCAGATATTGCTCTAGGACAGCTTTAGAAGTGCCTTCCAGTACAGGTGCAAATTGAAGATTGGCTGCCCGAAGAACTGGGATATTAATTTTAGCTTGACGTAATTCAGAGGTATGACCAACTAGCCATTTTTCCAAGCTATCGCCAGCGACTTCAGGATGAAATTGCAGAGCCAGAATATTTGATCCTATCCGGAAAGCCTGATTTGGATAGAGATTGGAACTGGCTAATAATTCAGCCTGTTTAGGCAGATCAAAAGTATCGCCATGCCAATGTAGCACTTCAATATTTTCCAAGGCTTGTAGTGGATTATTCTCAGTGGCTGGAAGAGTAAGTTTAGACCAGCCAATTTCTTTGCTATGTCCTGCATAGACTTTAGCACCGAGTGCATGAGCCATGAGTTGAGCACCCAGACAAATACCTAAAGTGGGTAAATTCTTTTCTAAACGCACTTTAAGTAAGTCTATTTCTTGTTGTAAGAAAGGGTAGTCCTCCGTTTCATAAACACCAATTGGACCCCCTAAAATAATTGTCAGACCTGTATATTCATAAGCTTTACGCAGGTCATCAATACCGGCTTCAAAATAGCGAACACGTAATTCCAGCTGATAAAACACATCTTCCCAGGCACCTAGGTCTTCAAAAGCCAGATGTTGAATGGCATATACGGTATCGGGGAAGTGGTCAAGGTTCAGCATAGCAGTCAGGTCTAAATGGAAAATATTTATTTAACGTTATTCTGCAAAAAAATAGAAGTCTTTTTAATCCGCTGATTTAGCGTTATGTAGGTGATTCATCCGAATCGGCAACTCTCTGTAAGCCTATGACTCCGCTTTGTATCAATATGCAGCGATATTGTCCTTTTCTATAAAAATGGCGTTAGAGTAGAAAGCAGTGGATAATCATAAGAGGCAGGATAAAAAATGCACAATATCTGCTTATATGTCGATAAAAAACGTATCAGTCCTTATACCATGTCGGTTTATGTGGCTCTAAAAGAGAAAGGACTCAACTTTCAGGAAAAAATGATCGATCTGGATCTGCTGGAACAGCAATCTTTGGCTTATCGTAAAATTTGTCCGAGTGGCAAAGTCCCTTGTCTGATCATTGATGATTTTCATTTATTTGAATCTTGGGCGATTACCGAATACCTGGAAGATGCTTTTCCGGCACCGGATTATCCTGCTTTATATCCTGCAGAGATGAAAGCCAGAGCAAAATGTCGCGCCGTTCAGGCTTTGATTAAAACTGATTTTTCCTCTATCCGGCAGGATATGCTTTCAACTTCGATCTTTGTTCCACCTAAAAGGCCTTTAATCGCATCGGCTGAAACCATGCAGGATATTCAGCGCTTACTGGCAATCACAGAAACTTTAGTTGAAGAGCTTTGGCTCACCGAACAATGGTCAATTGCAGACTTTGATCTAGCCTTTATGCTGCATCGCCTGCTTAGTCACGATGTTGAGCTTCCCGAAAAAATTCAGGCTTATATCCAGCGTAATTTTCAGCGATCTTCAGTGCAGTCCTGGATTTTGGAAAATGAAAAATTGAGGACTCATGCTGAGTTTTGATTCTATGTCCGGTATAGAGAGGTCAATTTAATAATTTAAGTACTAAGTTTGCTTAATGAATAGACATGGATATTTTAAAAGAGAGCCAAGTTATACAAAAAATTGCTTAAATATCAGCAGAGCAAGCGTAGTATAGAAAGTATAGGTAATAAGAAGTAGCTAAAACTTAGAATCAGATTCAAATGAAAAGGAGTATAAGGTGGGTGGATCACATCATCATGATCATAGTCATGTAGAAGTTAGTGCCAAGAATGCCAAAAAACTGTCCATCGCCTTAGCCCTAACGACAGCCTTTTTAATTGTAGAAGTTATTGCCGGTTTTATGACTCAGAGTCTGGCCTTGCTTTCTGATGCAGCACATATGTTTACTGATGCCGCTGCACTGGCGATTGCACTGGCTGCGATTAAGATCGGGCAAAAACCCGCAGATGATAAACGTACCTTTGGCTACCAGCGATTTGAAATTCTGGCAGCTTTGTTTAATGCGATTATGCTATTTCTGGTGGCGATGTATATCTTGTTCGAAGCTTACCAGCGCCTGAGCCATCCCCCTGAAATTGAAAGTCTGGGCATGTTGATTGTCGCTATACTTGGACTGGCCATTAACCTGATCTCCATGAAAATTCTGGTTTCTAGCAGTCAGGAAAGCTTGAATATTAAAGGGGCTTATCTGGAAGTACTGAGTGATGCACTGGGTTCGGTGGGTGTCATTATTGGCGCAATCATCATCTATTTCAGCGGCTGGATGTGGATCGATACCGTGATTGCAGTCATGATCGGATTCTGGGTCATTCCACGGACATGGATTTTATTGAAACAGAGCATCAATATTCTGCTGGAAGGAGTTCCCGATGAAATCGATATTGAAAAACTGCGCCATGACCTACTGGCGCTAGACGGTGTTGAAGATATTCATCAGCTAAAAGTCTGGGCGATTACTTCCAAGAAAGTCATACTGACCGTGCATCTGGTTGCGCCAGAAGTTGACTATAAAAAGTTGCATCAGGAGGCATTCGAGATGTTGCACCATGAACATCACATTACTGAGATGACATTGCAAATTGAAGCAGAAGATTGTCCCCCAGAACAGCATCGGCAATCAGCCCATTTGCATGAGCATAAGGAAAGCCATCAACATTAAGTTTGAGAAATTTTGCTATCACCCATAATGTATTTTTAAACTTCGATCTTTTATTTTAGCCTTTTAATAGTGACACAATTACATCTTTATAACTCGGTGGTGCTTTCACGTAATCGCGCTCTCGCAACATCTGATGCATTTTGGGCAGATTTTGATGTGGAACAGAGGCCATTAAATGATGTTCAATATGATAATTTACATGAATCGGTGCAACGAAAGCACGCGCTAGCCATCCTGCACGGGTGGTACGGGTATTAGTTAAAGCAGAATGGCTAGTTTCCAGACCAGCATGCTCAGCCATTGCCCGGATACGAATAAAGAGTGGGAAAGGAGTGATATAAGCTAACGGCCACAATAAATAAAGTTTCGGATGACCGCTGGCCCAAAGTGCAGAAAATAGGGCAGCATTAGAAATCAGCATGCCCGAGCTATTTTTTAACAGATTCTTTGCCAGTTCCAAGTTACTGCGATTACCACGAGGAATTGGTTTCGGATCATTGGAAACACTCCATTCCAGAAGTTCTAAATCCATCAAGACTCGGCCAGCCAGAAATTTCAGGCCAGATTGACCATTTAGATCTCTAAAGAATTTTCTGAATAATGATTGTTTAGTAATTGGAAAGTTTTTGACCAGACCTAAATCTGGATCATCAGGTTGAGAGGTGCGGGCATGATGTTTCAAATGATATGGTCGATATTTGCCGACCTCATTCCAGATCGGACGGGCGCATAGCCAGTCAGTGAAGTGTGTGTTTAGCCACTTGGTTTTAAACAAACTATGGTGTGAGGCGTCGTGCATCAAAATGGCCATAGCGAGTTGGCGACCCGCCAGAATGGCTAATGCCAAGGCACACATCAATATTTTTCCCCAGACTGGTAAATATTCCCAGCTATAAGCAATTGTGCCAAAGGTCAAAACAATCACAGCCCAAGTTGAGCCCACTGCCAGAGCCCCCTGTAAGTCGGATGGGGTGGTCAGCTCCCTGATTTCTTCACGGCTAAATAGCTCTGTGACACTCACTTTACTGTTCATTATTCTGCCTTGATCTAGTTCTTGTATTTCTTGTCACTATATTTGAATTAAAATATTACAGTCAATTTATTTTTGTGAGTGTATAGGAAATAAATTATACGCCTTGCTGCTGAAAATATTGCTGCCATAACTGCTGGCCTTGTTCTTCCATACGCCGTACAGCCAGTTCAAATTTTTGTCGGGCTGGAGCGTCTAGCCATTCTTCAGGCAATAGCGGATCTGCACGCAGACTAAATACAGCAGATTTTGCCAGATAAAAGGCAGTTTTAGCTGATTCAGCCAAGGATAACTGTTGATGGTTTTCAAACCATTGTTCAATTTCCTGACTGATATTCAAATAAGTTTGATGCAGGCCATGAATATCCCAAAGTGCAGATACATGAGTGTGCTGATCGATCTCGCTGACCTGAAAAAATCGTGCGCCTTGATCCAGACCAAACTTGACGGCTGCTGATTTAAGCTCGTTCAAACTGAGTTGTAAATTATCCGGGCGGATAAACACATTCTGTTCCAGCTCCTGAAATCCATAATAACGCAGGGCTTTTTCCCGTTTAGATAAGGCCGTACGATCTACTCGTCCCAACGCACCGGTATAAACCAGAATGTATTTGCCATCCCAAGCCGTAGCGGTCTGCATATTGGGATGTTTGTTCAGGCTGATAAAAGAAGTATCAAATTTTTTTTCAATTAACTGATAAATGCCGCGTTCTACTGACTGAATGATCTGCTCCTGATTGAGTCGTGCGACTGCAACCCGCAAGCTGTTGTCAGAGATTCCTAATAAATCTGCTGCACATAACATCTGTTTGATGCTAACAGTAGAGTTATGTGAGGCATAGAGCAGGTCTAGCACCAGATGTCGGGCATTTAGTTTATAAGTCATGAAACTAGATCGTGATTAGAAAATAAGAAATTGGAAACTTTTTGTACAATAGCATTTTGAATAGGAAGAACCAAAGAGGAATACGACTAAAGTGTTTTTATATTCAGGCAATTAATTTTAATTAAAGACAACGTATATGGATAAAAATGACTAGATAAGGTCTTGGTTTTTTACTGGGGCACAATATTTCACAATCAATAAGCTGGTCTAAGCAGCAAGTCAGCGAAAAAGACCTGAATCTGTTTTTATTTTTTTATTCTTGATTATTTTTAATCCCAGCTCCCTAGGGAACTGGGATTACCTAAAAAATTAAAGTGAAGTGTTAGTTATAACTGCTTCAAAATTGGGTATATGAACAAGAAAGAATTCTCATTCACACGAATTACCTTACATATTCGGGTAATTCGGACCACCGCCACCTTCCGGTGTTACCCAGGTGATATTCTGAGATGGATCTTTGATGTCACAGGTCTTGCAGTGTACACAGTTCGCGGCGTTGATCTGGAAGCGTTTCGAACCGTCATCATTTTCCATGATTTCATACACACCTGCCGGGCAGTAACGCTGAGCAGGCTCATCCCATTTTGGCAAGTTGACATCTACTGGAATCGAAGCATCGGTCAGTTTTAAATGCGCAGGCTGGTTTTCTTCATGCACCGTATTCGATACAAACACAGAAGACAGACGGTCAAAGGTTAGCTTACCATCCGGTTTTGGATAGTTCGGCTTGAAGTTCACTGCATCAACCGTTTTTAGCGTGCTGAAGTCAGGAACCAGGTCATGCAGGGTGAATGGCACTTTGAATACGTTCTGGTCGATGAAGTTGAATGCACCACCCATCCATTGACCAAACTTGTGCATTGCCGGGCCAAAGTTACGCGCGCTGTACAGCTCTTCTTTTAACCAGCTGTTGTTGAACTTGTCTGTATAAGCAGTCAGTTCTTTTACAAAGAAGTCTTCACCTTCGGTCACACGCGCAATCGCCAGATCACCGCCTTTTTCTACACCGGCAGCAATCGCTTCAAATACCGCTTCACCGCAGAGCATGCCGGACTTCATGGCAGTGTGTGAGCCTTTGATCTTGGCAAAGTTCAGGAAGCCCGCATCATCACCAATTAAAGATCCACCCGGGAAGGTGAATTTCGGCAGAGAGTTAAAACCACCTTTGGTTACGGCACGCGCACCATAAGAAATACGTTTACCACCTTCCAGATATTGCTTGATCAGTGGATGAGTTTTCCAGCGCTGCATTTCCATGAATGGATACATGTGTGGATTTTCATAAGAAAGATCCACGATCATGCCTAATGTCACCTGGTTGTTTTCAGCATGGTATAACCACCAGCCGCCTGAAGAACCGGTTTCAGATAAAGGCCAGCCGGCACCGTGCATTACCAGACCTGGTTTATGCTTGGCAGGATCGATTTCCCACAGCTCTTTAATGCCGATCCCGTAGTGTTGTGGATCAGCATCTTTATCCAGGTTGAATTTCTGGATCAGGCGTTTACCTAAATGACCGCGGCAGCCTTCAGCAAAGATGGTGTATTTGGCATGCAGCTCATAACCCGGCGCAAAGTTATGCGTCGGTTCGCCATCTTTACCAATACCCATGTCACCAGTCTGGATACCTTTCACCGTACCATCTTCATGATACAGAATTTCTGAAGCAGCAAAGCCCGGGAAGATCGATACTTCCAGTTCTTCGGCTTTCTGGCCTAACCAGCGCACTACATTACCGAGTGAGATGACATAGTTGCCATCATTGTGCATGGTTTTCGGCACCATCCAGTGCGGGGCTTCTTGTGATTTTTCATCTGAAAGAAGGAAGAAAGTTTTATCTTCTGTCACAGGAACATTTAAAGGCGCGCCTTCTTCTTTCCAGTTCGGGAACAGTTCGTTCATGGCACGTGGTTCAAGCACAGCACCTGAAAGAATATGTGCACCGACTTCGGAGCCTTTTTCCACGACACAAACGGACAGATCATTTAAATTGTTTTCAATTGCAAGTTGACGGATCTTGATTGCAGCAGACAGGCCGGCAGGACCCGCACCTACGATCACAACGTCAAACTCCATCGATTCTCTAGAAATATCTTCCATAATAAGAAATCCTGTTTCGCTTAGCGGTATTTTACCACAGTGAAAAAGTTTTTAAATAGAAAGTTGGGAATTGATTATGAAAAAAGCCTCCTAGGAGGCTTTTTCTAAAACGGATTAAGATTTTTGAGGATCGTAGAGTTTTTCTTTGATGAACAGGGCAGGAAGCAGACCACAGATAAAGTATGCAGCACCCATGACCAGGAAGCCAAGACCGATCGAACCGCCTGTTGCCAGATAACCAATCGTAGCTGGGGCAATTGCCGCACCTAAACGACCGACATTATATGCACCACCAATTGCTGTGCCGCGTACGTTGGTTGGGAAGCTTTCAGTCATATAAGTCGCATTCACACCATATGGAATACCATATAGGAAACCGAAGATCACCAATAAGTACAGGATATTGTCTGGTGAGTTATAGAATACGATCAGTGGTAGGAAGATCGCAGTACCAATCGCACCGAAGGCATAAGTAAAACGACGTCCGAATTTATCTGCCATTAAGCCTGCAAGGATTTTACCTAGAATCATCGCGGTATAGGTACCGACCATGTAGGCAGTCATTTCCTTGAACTTCATACCCAGTTCACTTTCAAGGTATGTTGGCATCCAGTTGTTTACGCCATAGTAACCAAACTGAAGGAAACCGGCAGTCAAAGCCCATAAGATAAACATGTTACGGTTTTTCTTATCCTGGAAAATCAGCTTCCAGGTCGACTCAGCAGGTTTGTCAGTCACTTCAACTTTCTTGAAGCGGTTTTCTTGCCATGCCGCTGGTTCTGGTACCAGAATGTGCATCAAAATAGCCAAGGCAATTGGAATCGCAGCTACATAGAACAGCATGCGCCAGCCGTGATCTGGAATTAACCAGCCCGCAAGCAAGGTCGCAACGATATAGCCAACTGTCCAGCCAGCCTGTAATGTACCTAAAACGGTAGTACGATATTTAGTAGGTACGTACTCAGCCATTAAAGTATTCGATGCAATATACAAAGAACCCAAGCCAAGAGAAGCGAAGAAACGTAATGCACCAAATTGAGCAAAGCTTTGGGTAAAACCAAGACCACAAGTCAATGCCGAAAATAAAAGGATTGAGACAACGACGGTACGTACACGACCGAATTTATCACAAGCCCACCCTCCGAATATACCTCCAACTGCCATACCTGCAAGGGTAAAGCTTCCGAGCATCCCAGCTTCCACAGAGGTTAGGCCAAATTCAGCTTTAATACTGTTTAAGCTGTAGGAAAGCAGCATTAAATCCGCACCATCGACCAGCAGGGCGAGGAATGCAAAGATAAATGCGATTTTCCAGGTATTTGGGCCAATTTTTGAAATTGTATTCGTTATAGCCATCATCCATTACCTATAAAAAAGGCCTGATCGCAAGGAGAGTTGATCAGGCCAAACTTGTTACTGAGTCGCCTCGCGAATCATATTGCGAGCAATAATGACTTGCTGGATCTGCGTGGTTCCTTCATAAAGACGGAATAAACGCACATCGCGGTAGAAGCGCTCAATTGCATATTCACTGATGTAGCCCGCGCCACCATGGATTTGCACACCACGGTCAGCGACACGGCCACACATTTCTGTTGCAAACATTTTTGCGCAAGATGCTTCAGTACTTACGTTCTGGCCGGCATCACGACGACGCGCTGCATCAAGCACCATACATTTCGCTGCATAAATTTCAGCTTTAGAATCTGCCAGCATGCCCTGGATCAACTGGAAGTTGGCAATCGCCTGACCGAACTGCTTACGTTCAACGGCATATTGCAATGAATCTTCCAGCATACGGGTTGCAGCACCCACGCTTAGTGCGGCAATGTGGATACGGCCTTTATCCAGAACCTTCATCGCAGTTTTAAAGCCAACGCCTTCTACACCGCCAATCAAAGCTGATGCAGGGATACGGCAGTTTTCAAAGATCACGTCACAGGTATGTGCGCCTTTTTGGCCCATTTTCTTGTCACGTTTACCCAGTGAAATACCTGGCAATTTACTGTCAACGATGAACGCTGAAATAGCTGCAGCACCTTTTAATTCAGGATTGGTACGTGCCATTACTGTGAATACACCCGCATGTGGGGCATTGGTAATGAAACGCTTGGTACCATTCAGAATGTACTCATCACCATCTTTTACAGCAGTAGTTTTCAAAGATGCTGCATCAGAACCAGAATCCGGTTCAGTTAGACAGAAAGAGCCAATAATTTCACCGCTAGCCAGTTTTGGCAGGAAGTGCTGTTTTTGCTCTTCAGTACCGTCGATGATCAGGCCAGATGCGCCGATACCGTTATTCGTACCAATCAATGAGCGGAAAGCAGGGGAAGTACGGCCCAGTTCAAAAGCGATATAGACTTCTTCTTCCATGGTCAGGCCAAGACCGTCATATTCTTCAGGAATGGTTAAACCAAATAAGCCCAACTCTTTCATTTGTTGCACGATCTCTGCAGGAATTTCATCCGTTTCTGCAACAATTTCTTCATTTGGGATTAATACGCCTTCTACAAATTGGCGAATCATATCTACCAACTGGTCTAAGGTTTCCTGATCACGAATCATGTCCTAACTCCGTATCTAGGATTTCGTTCTGTCCACATCTTGTCCAATGTGAATAAAAACTCATCACTAAGCTAAATTTATGCGGATACTAATTAAAATTAAAACAAGGATCAATATATACGAAAGTATATTTCGCTGTGCGATATTTATGTTTTGCTTTAAAATTAGATTTAAATAATTGATTTAATGTGATTAATGCTATTTTTAAGGCGTTATAAAATATTTTTTGTTCAAATTTGAATAGTTTACTTTGAACGAAATTTATGTATATTGTTAATTAAATACCGCTGTGCGAAATGAGAAGATTATGGAAAGCACTGAAATTTTAAAATTGACTGTACAGGAAGATGGCGTCGCGATTGTTCAAATCCATCGCCCGGAAGCACGTAATGCCTTGAACCTGGAATTACGTCAGCAACTCTCTGAAGCATTTCAATACCTTTCAAAATTAGATGCTGTAAAAGCCATTGTTTTGACCGGCGGTGAAAAGGTTTTTGCTGCGGGAGCAGACATTAAAGATTTCACTACTGCAACCACAGCACAAATGTATTTACGCCATACTGAACAGTACTGGCAAAGTATTACTGACTGTCCGAAACCGATTATTGCGGCTGTGAATGGTTATGCACTCGGTGGTGGCTGTGAACTGGCCATGCATGCGGACATCATCATTGCCGGTGAAAGTGCCAAATTTGGTCAGCCTGAAGTGAAACTGGGCTTGATGCCAGGTGCAGGTGGGACACAACGTTTACTGCGCGCGATTGGTAAATATCAAACCATGCTTTGGGTATTGACCGGTAAATTGGTGAAAGCTGCTGAGGCTGAGCGTATGGGCTTGGTTTCTGAAGTCGTGGAAGATGAAAACACCATTACCCATGCGATTGAGATTGCTCAAACGATTGCGTCTTTCTCTCCAATCGCGGTTCAGCAAATTAAAGAAGTGACCAATCTTGGCCAAGATCAATCTTTACAAGGTGCTTTGGCATTGGAACGTAAAGCTTTCCAGATTTTATTTGATACCAAAGATCAGAAAGAAGGCGTGAATGCGTTCTTTGAAAAACGTCCTGCACAATACACTGGAGAATAAGACATGACCATTCAATCTATGGCGCTCATTGGTACTGGTGTAATGGGCATGGGTATCGCGCAAATCGCAGCCCAGGCAGGTCTGGAAGTGCGCTTATTCGATGCCAAAGCAGGTGCGGCAGAAGCAGGTTTGGCTAAACTTAAAGCTACGCTTGAAAAGCTGCAAGCCAAAGGTAAATTTACTGAAGAAGTTCTGAATGCAACTCTGGCACGTTTCAAAATCCTGAATAGCATTGAAGAAGTGGCTGGTGTTGATCTGGTGGTTGAAGCCATCATCGAAAATCTGGACATCAAGCAAGGTTTATTTAAACAGCTGGAAAGTATCGTATCTCCAGAAACCATTCTGGCAACCAATACCTCATCACTTTCAGTGACTGCTATTGCATCCAACCTTGAGCATCAAGGTCGCATGGCTGGATTCCATTTCTTTAATCCAGTGCCCTTGATGAAAATTGTCGAAGTGATTGCTGGCCTAGCAACAGATGAACAGGTCGTTGCAGATCTACTCGAACTGGCACAACATATGGGTCACTTTGGTGTGCGTACCAAAGACACGCCAGGATTCATTGTCAATCACGCGGGTCGTGCTTATGGTACTGAAGCACTAAAAATCCTGGGTGAAGGTGTAGCTTCTGTTTCTGAAATCGACCGTATTCTGCGTGAAGGTGCCGGTTTCCGTATGGGACCACTGGAATTGTTTGACCTGACTGCACTGGATGTTTCTCATCCAGTGATGGAATCGATTTTCAACCAGTATTATCAGGAAGACCGTTATCGTCCAAGCGCTTTAACCCGTCAAATGCTGGCTGGTAAAAAAGTCGGTCGTAAAGTCGGTGAAGGTTTCTATAAGTATCAGGATGGTCAAAAGACTAATGAAGCTCCGGCTCAGATTGCGCCTGAAGTAACTGAATTCAGCCCGGTCTGGATCAAAGCAGATCTTGAACAGGATGCCAGTATCTTGCGTGACTATATCCGTGAGCAAGGTCTGGTTATCGACAGTGCAGAAACTCCGGCAGCTGACAGTCTGATTCTATTGGCCACTTATGGTGAAGACACCACGACTGCAGCGCTTCGTTTTGATGTCGATGCGACTCGTGCAATCAGCATCGATATGCTGACTGATTTTGCCAAGCACCGTACCATCATGCCTTCGATTGCAACTCAAAAAGCCTATATCGACCAGGCACATGCATTGTTTGCTAAAAATGGTCATGGCGTATCGGTAATTGCTGAAAGTATTGGCTTTGTCGCACAGCGCGTATTGGCAATGGTCGTGAATCTGGCTTGTGATATTGCCCAACAACAAATCGCAACTGCAGCCGATATCGATAAAGCAGTAAAACTTGGTCTGGGCTACCCACATGGACCAATTTCATGGGGTGATGTTTTGGGCGCAGAACGTATCCTGTTGATCCTGGAACGTATCCTGACAAATACCGGTGACCAGCGTTACCGTCCAAGTCCATGGGTACAACGCCGTGCCCGTTTAAAACTTTCTCTTCTTCACACTGCAGCAGTTTAAGGAATCAAACTCATGTTAAATGCATATATTTATGATGGATTACGTACGCCATTTGGTCGTCATGCAGGTAGCCTGGCAAAGGTTCGTCCAGATGATCTTGCTGCACATGTGATTAAGGCATTGGTAGAGAAGCATAATTTAGCTGCTGATATTTTTGATGATGTAATTCTGGGTAATACCAATCAGGCGGGTGAAGACAGTCGTAACATTGCACGTCATGCAACGTTATTAGCGGGTCTGGATGTGAAAACGCCAGCACAAACTGTGAACCGTCTATGTGCTTCAGGTTTAGCAGCGGTGATTGATGCAGCTCGTGCGATTACTTGTAATGAAGGGGATATCTTCCTTGCAGGTGGTGTCGAGTCGATGTCTCGTGCACCGTTTGTCTTTGCCAAATCTGAAACACCATTTAGCCGTGATTTTAAAGTATTCGATTCAACCATCGGCGCACGTTTTCCGAACCCTGCCATTGAAAAACAGTTCGGCAATGACACCATGCCGCAAACTGGCGATAATGTAGCAGTAGAATACGGTGTAACCCGTGAAGATGCAGACCAGTTTGCTGCAGCATCACAAGCCAAATATGAAGCAGCTAAACAGGCAGGTTTCTTTGCTGACGAGATCGTGGGTGTTGAAGTGCCTCAAGGCCGTAAATTGCCCCCAAAACTGGTCGATCAAGACGAACATCCACGTCCATCTTCTAACTTGGAAGCGCTACAGAAACTACGTCCACTGTTTGAAGGCGGTGTAGTGACTGCGGGTAATGCGTCAGGTGTAAATGACGGTGCTGCTGCTTTAATTATTGGTTCGGAAGCTGCTCAGGAAAAACTGGGCATCCAGCCAATGGCGAAAATCATTGCTTCAGCAGCTGCGGGTATTGAACCACGTATTATGGGCGCAGGTCCGGTTGATGCGATCAAACTAGCGTTAAAACGAGCCAACTTAACGTTGGATGACATGGATATCATTGAAATCAATGAAGCTTTTGCATCACAAGTTTTAGCTTGTTTGAAAGGTCTGGATGTCGTATTTGATGATGTGCGTGTCAATCCAAATGGCGGTGCGATTGCAGTTGGTCATCCACTTGGTGCTTCAGGTGCTCGTTTAGTGCTCAGCACTGCTCGTGAATTACAGCGCAGCGGCAAAAAATATGCTGTGATTAGTCTGTGTATCGGTGTAGGCCAAGGCCTGGCACTGGTCATTGAACGCGTATAAACAAAGGAAAAACACATGGGTGCATTAGAGGGTATTCGCGTACTGGATTTAAGTCGCGTACTTGCAGGTCCTTGGTGTGGTCAAATCCTCGCGGATTTAGGCGCTGAAGTGATTAAAGTTGAACGTCCTAAAACGGGTGATGATACCCGTATGTGGGGACCGCCTTGGATGAAGAATGACCAAGGTGAAAATACACGTGAAGCGGCATATTACCAGTCAGCTAACCGTAATAAAATGTCAGTTGCGATAGATATTTCAACGCCTGAAGGTCAGGAATTGGTCAAAGCACTAGCTGCAGATTCTGATGTAGTCATCGAAAACTACAAAGCGGGTTCTTTGAAAAAATACGGGCTGGATTATGAAAGCCTAAGCGCAATCAATCCGAAACTGGTGTATTGCTCCATTACTGGCTTTGGTCAGACAGGCCCTCGCGCACCTGAACCAGGTTATGACTTCATTATCCAAGGTATGGGCGGTTTAATGTCTGTCACTGGCGAGAAAGATGACTTACCGGGTGGCGGACCACAAAAAGTCGGTGTGGCTTTTGCGGATTTGACCACAGGTTTGTATTCAACCATTGCCATTCAGGCAGCCTTGCTGAATCGTCATGTCACTGGTCTCGGTCAGCATATTGATATGGCATTGCTGGATGTACAAGTAGCGTTGCTGGCTAACCAAGGGATGAACTACCTGGCTTCAGGTAAAATCCCGGGTCGTTATGGTAATGCGCATGCCAATATTGTCCCTTATCAGGTATTCCGTGCTGCGGATCAGGATTTCATCATCGCTTGTGGTAATGACAAGCAATTTGTTGCCTTGAGCGCTGCAATTGGTTTGCCTGATTTACCACAAGATCCACGTTTTGTGACCAATGCACTGCGTATTCAGCATCGTGTAGAAATCACAGAGCTACTAGCCAAACATTTCTTAAGCAATACTGCGAAGCATTGGGTGCAAGCAATTCACGCAGTGAAAGTTCCGGTAGGCCTGATTAATAACCTTGAGCAAGCTTTCCAAGAGCCGCAAGTGCAAGCGCGTAATATGTTGGTTGAGATCCCACATCCGTTAAAAGAAAAATTAACGGTGATTGGTTCACCAATTAAATTATCGCGTACACCGGTTGAATACCGTAAGGCGCCACCAATGTTAGGTGAGCATACCAACGAGATTCTTTCATGTATCGTGGATGAGGAAAAACTGGAGGCCCTAAAAGCCCAAGGTATTATTGGTTAATAAACAAGAAAACCCATAAGTCCAATAAAGAAGCAACTTAATCAAAGTTGCTTCTTTGCTATATACAAGATAATTATTTATAATTTCGCAATGCGAAACACTTATTATGAATTTGAAGGACGGTGAAGACATGTCTGATGATGTACCTGAAACCGATCAGTCGGAAGAAAAATTAATTGCGCCTTTGCGCCATGAGTTATTGCATCCGATCGAAGATATGCAGGATGAAAATGACCGTCAATTTATTACAGCTTTAGCACGTGGTCTGGAGTTACTGCGCTGCTTTAGTCCAAAACATCAGCATCTGGGCAATCAGGAACTGTCACAGATGACAGGTCTACCTAAACCGACGATTACCCGTTTAACCCATACCTTATCCCGTTTAGGATATTTAAAGCAGGTTCCGAATTCGAGCAAGTTTCAGCTCTCAGTCGGCGTACTGTCTTTTGGTTATTCGATGCTGTCGAATTTATCCTTGCGATCGGTTGCTCATCCATTAATGAAAAATCTGGCGGACTATGCTGAAGCTGCTGTGGCGATGGCAACCCGCGACCGTCTGAATATGATTTATCTGGATGTAGTGCAGGGTAAGGGGAATGTTACCATGCGTCGTCAGGTAGGAACGCATTTACCGATTCATTTAAGCTCTATGGGACGCGCCTGTCTGGCTGCAATGCCAGAAGATGAGCGTGATTTTCTGCTTGATGCGATTCGCCGTAAACATGCTGAAGAATGGCCACAGATCCAAAAAGATCTGGAGAAGTCATTTAAAGACTATCAGGAATATGGTTTCTGCTTTTCAATCGGTGAATGGCATAAGGACGTGAATTCGGTTGCAGTTCCTTTTGTCCATGAACAGCATGGTCTACTGGTGTTTAACTGCGGCGGTCCAAGTTTTCTCCTCAATGAAGAGAAAATCAAAAATGATATTGCACCACGCTTATTACATATGGTGAATAATATTAGAAATGAATTGGGTTAGAATCTTATAGATAGTTAGATATTACTGATTTTTTATTTAAGAGCAGGTTTTGAAGTTAAATATCTGCTCTTAATATTTTTATAGAATATAGTGATTTTATTTTCGAGTCGAATAAGTACTTAATATTAATTTTTAGTGATCAGATTCTATAAATATAGAAATAAAGTATAACAATAAAAAATAGTTTAAGAAAATCTTAAATATTAATTTAAAAATATTAAATAATTTAGGTGTGATCTATTTTAATCAGAGATATCATTCAGAGTGATACTTAATATATTTATTTTAATAAATTAACTGTTTTTCAATGTGAAGTTTACATTAAAAGTAATAAAAATAAATTTTTAGAAATAAATACTTTCCAAATCTAGAAAAGTAAAAAAACATAAATTTTATAAGATTAAATATAATTTATTTGAATGTAATTTTTTAAAAAAACTAAATATTTTAACTTTATGAGTCTTATTAAACTATGTAAAACAATAACTTAATTTTATTTTATATAAAACTATTAATGAATGATTAGCTATT
Organism: Acinetobacter sp. YH12041; assembly: GCF_013419975.1. Taxonomy (NCBI): domain Bacteria; kingdom Pseudomonadati; phylum Pseudomonadota; class Gammaproteobacteria; order Moraxellales; family Moraxellaceae; genus Acinetobacter; species Acinetobacter sp. YH12041. Next base: position 20,134 of record NZ_VOZC01000034.1, read on the forward strand.
GTTAAAAAAGTGATAGTTAAACCAGAAATGATTATTATTATCTGTAAAATTATATTGTAAAAAAGTAGAGTAATTGCTTGAAAAATGTTTTTAATAAATCTTTAATTAATACCAACTGTTTAAGTAGGTTTTATAGGGGTTTCCTATGCAGGTTCAAGTTATTTCAAAAGCGGGCGGTAATAATCAATTAATAAAAGAGTATCTGGAAAAAATAGAACTCAACAAAGATTCTGTAGTTCTAGTAGATGTAAAAGTCGAAGATATAGAAAAAATAGAATATATAAACAACCAAGCAGTAATCACTTTAAAAAATGGCGAAAAAATATTAGTTGATCAATTTAATCCGGAAAAGAGTTCATTAGTTTTTAGAAATGAACAATCGGAAATGTTCTTATTTAACTTTGATAGTGTTAGTTATAACCCTTTAAATGAACTTGAATCATTACTTTATAAAGGTTCTGAAAATTTCTTTCTTGATCTTTTACCATGGGGGGCGGGTGCAGTGGCAGTTGGTATATTAACTGCTGATAGCTCTGTTAATTCAAAGGGTTATCGTGCTGTAATAAATGAAAACGATAAGGACAATAACGGTCTGTCTGATGCCAAAGAAGCAGCTCTAAAAGATCTGATTACTGGTGCGCTTGATCTGAATCAAGCTGATTACACTGCTGAATCTTGGAAAGCAGTACAGGATGCACTGAAAGAAGCGGTAGGTACTAAACCTGCTGATCAAGATGCTCTTGATAAACTGGTTTCTGAACTTGATTCTGCAATCAAAGGCCTTGAAGACGTTGCTGAACCAGTAGTCGATGAAAACGACAAGGACGGTAACGGTTTAACTGATGAACAAGAAGTAGCTCTA
>NZ_VOZC01000035.1:0-12223 GCF_013419975.1 Acinetobacter sp. YH12041
GGCCAGGCCTCAGCATTTTATTATGGTGATCCCCTGGGCGAAATGCGCCTGGTAAGCAGAGTTTTTGAAATGTAAGGCCTTTGAATAAGACAAAAGGCTGCCTCATCGCTAACTTTGCAACAGTGCCCATTTATGAATGTTCCTGTTATGGCTTATGTTCAAGAAAGCATTGCCCCTGAAATGATGGGCAAGGTGTTTTCCCTTTTGATGACCGCCATGACTCTTTCTATGCCGATAGGCTTACTTGTTGCAGGTCCGGTTGTTGAGGTTATAGGTGTTAATACATGGTTTTTCTGGTCTGGTGTTGCGTTGATAGTAAACGCTGTTCTCTGCCGCATTCTGACACGACGCTATGACAAAGTAACAATGAAACCGCAAGTGGACTGAAAAAAGGACCGGGTTGATGATAATTTGTAGTGGTGAGCTTCTGGGAGTACAAAACAAAGTGCTCAAAATTGTCGGGCTCATGGCGTTTAACGGTATTAATTTCGCTTATAATAATCTTTCTATAATAGCCTAAAGGAGAATATCTATGATACCTAATAGCGAAAATAAAAGAGTATGGTTTATTACCGGAGCAAGCAAGGGGCTTGGCTATGCTTTTACATGCGCCGCCTTGAAAGCCGGGGATAAAGTTGTTGCAGTTGCAAGGACTATCGATAATTTGGCGAAGCTAGAAGAAACATATCAAGAGAGCTTACTGCCATTAAACCTCGATGTTACAGATAGGGAGGCTGTTTTTTCTACGGTTGAAACAGCAGTTAAACATTTCGGTAGGCTTGATATTGTTGTTAATAATGCGGGTATCATGACTATGGGTATGATTGAAGAACTAAACGAATCCGATGCTCGGAAACTAATGGACACAAACTTTTTTGGAGCTCTTTGGGTTTGTCAGGCAGTGATGCCCTATTTGAGGTCGCAGCGTTCTGGACATATCATACAGATTACAAGCATTGGCGCTATTATCTCGGGTCCGATGTCTGGTATTTACAGTGCAAGTAAATTTGCGCTGGAAGGAATGAGTGAAGCCTTAGCAAAAGAAGCGGAACATTTCGGAGTGAAACTCACTATGGTGGAACCAGGAGGATATTGGACAGATTTATACACTTCGATGAGTTACAGCAATCCATTAGATTCATACGGTACACTGCGCGATGAGCTGGCGAAACAGTATTCCGAAGATTCGGTCGATAGTGATCCTTCCTTGGCAGCGGAAGCCCTTATGAAATTAGTAGCCAGCAATAATCCGCCTTTGAGGCTTATCCTTGGCAGCATGGTATACGATTTGGCGATGGATACCTTAAAAGCACGGATGGCTACCTGGGAAGAATGGGAAGCTGTTAGCCGTGCATCAGAAAAGGCTATTCCTGCACCGGAGAGATATGGAGTATAATACCAAACATGGTTTTTGAGGCAAGGACGAAACTATCATGAAAATTGAAATTATGGAATATAACCCGGATTGGACAAAGAATTTTGAAGAAGAGAAAATAAAATTGCTCCATTTTTTCGGTTCTCATGCCGTAGCCATTGAACATATCGGAAGCACGGCGATACCCAATCAACGGGCGAAACCGGTTATAGATATATTTATTGGCGTTTCGCCTTTTGCTGAACTACCTTTTATCAGCGCATTTTTAATGCAAAGGAGTATCACCACACTCCGACAGATATGACAGGCAGATATTTGTTTGCAAAATATACAAATGAAGTTTGGACCCATAATCTTCTTGCTTTGGTGTAGGTATAATACCCAAAAACGAAGTTTATGCGGAACAGGATAACACCTCGAAATCGGAGTTTATATGGCTTCGTGGGGGAGTTATGTGTTTGAGCTTTGTCGCATTAACGCGAATCAGGGGTTGACGGCAGAAATAGACTGGAATTACACTTCTTGGAGTCGGCGTTGCCGGAAAATTCTGATTGGATTAGTTGTTCGGGGTGCGAAAACAGTCGTAGTTCGGGGAAAAAACCGAATTTTGACCCAAAACCGCGAAAAACTCGAAATGACAGTTCCTATCAGTTTTCATAATGAATTAAAACAAAAAAATTAGGCTGCAAAGATAGGGAAAATGTGTCAATTTGCGTAAGTGATAATTAGTCAATTAAGATAAATGCTACTTTTGTAATCAAAGCAAAATGATATGAGCAAGATTTTTGGAATCGTAAATATAACCACCGATAGTTTTTCCGATGGAGGACTTTATTTAGATACAGATAAGGCAATTGAGCATGCTCTGCATTTGGTTGAAGATGGAGCAGATGTGATTGATTTGGGAGCCGCTTCCAGTAATCCTGATACAACTGAAGTGGGCGTTGTGGAAGAAATCAAAAGACTCAAACCTGTCATTAAGGCTTTAAAAGAAAAAGGCATTTCTATTTCTGTTGATACATTTAAACCTGAGGTTCAGAGTTTTTGCATAGAACAAAAGGTTGATTTTATTAATGATATTCAAGGTTTTCCTTATCCTGAGATTTATTCAGGCTTGGCAAAGTCAGATTGCAAACTTGTGTTGATGCACTCCGTTCAGCGAATTGGTGCAGCTACTAAAGTTGAAACGAATCCGGAAGAGGTTTTTACTTCCATGATGGAATTTTTTAAAGAAAGAATTGCTGCTTTAGTTGAGGCTGGTGTAAAGCGTGAACGAATTATTCTTGATCCGGGTATGGGCTTCTTTTTAGGCTCTAATCCAGAAACATCTATTCTTGTTTTGAAGCGTTTCCCTGAAATTCAAGAAGCTTTTAATTTGCAAGTAATGATTGCAGTGTCACGGAAATCATTCTTAGGTAAAATAACTGGAACCGATGTGAAATCTCGTTTAGCACCAACTCTTGCAGCAGAAATGTATGCATACAAAAAAGGTGCAGATTATCTCCGCACCCATGATGTTAAGTCTTTATCAGATGCCTTGAAAATATCCAAAGCCCTAGGTTAGTTTTATTTTTTTAGCTTTCTAAATGAATATGCTATACTTGCTCTGAAGTTGTGTTGGCGTACTTGACTTAGGTCTGGATCTTTCGAACTGTTACTAAGAGGGTAATCATAGCCAAACATAAACTGGAAATGTCCTAATTCTAAACCTGTTCCAATACCTACACTATAATCAAGAGGACTTAAACTTCCATCACTTCCAAAAGGTTTTGTGTACTTCTCTTGAGTTTTCGTAGCTAAATAGTAGTGTTTGTTGGTAAATCCAAATAATCCAATATTCAATCTTGCGACCGGGAAAGTCCTCTTGAAAGTACCACAAGTTCGCGGGATGGAGTTTTATCCCAGCTGCATCGAGAAAGGCATGCGCAGTGAGCGTGCTCTCAAGCTCGCCATCGCCGAAATGTATGTCAAAGGAGTAAGTACCCGCAGGGTCTCGGATATCGTCGAAATTCTTTGTGGCACCGAAGTCAGCTCGTCCCAGGTCAGCAGGCTGGCAAAGGAGCTCGATGAAGAGATTACGTCTTGGAAGGCGCAGCCTGTCGGACAGATTCAATACTTGGTACTTGATGCGACCTATGAATCGGTTCGCGTCGGTTCCCATGTGGTCAAGCAGGCGCTTCTAGTGGCTATTGGCGTTGATTACAGCGGGAATCGGCATATTCTTGACGCCGAAGTCGCGAACAGTGAGGCAGAGGTAAACTGGCGTTCCTTTCTCGAGGGTCTCGTACGACGAGGGATGCACGGCCTGCGAATGATCACCAGTGATGACCACTCAGGACTGCGCGCGGCAATCGATGCTGTCTTCCCTGGAATTCTGTGGCAACGCTGCCAGTTTCATCTGCAGCAGAATGCCCACTCCTACGTCACGAAAAAAGATGAGATCCCGCTGATAGCCGCTGATATTCGGAAGGTGTTCAATCGGAATATGTCAAGATAGTTTATGCCAGATTTTTGAGAGGTTTGCATCAAGCAGCCTTCGAAAGAGGACGGCATGACATTGAGACCGGCAAGGCGTCGTAGATACGCACTTTCCCAGTACGCCACCGTAAGGGGTTTTTCTCTTTGGCAGCAAGAATGGTTTGGTTTCTTTTTTCCTCGGCGCCGTAGGCGTCCGACTAACACCTGAATTAAGCCGCGCCGCGAAGCGGCGTCGGCTTGAATGAACTGTTAGATGCCAGCCCGATCAATGTGCGCTGACCTTGGATAGCAGATTTAGAACGGCGACGCCACTAACGATAAGTCCCATGCCAACGAACGCCCACAAGTCTAGTTTCTGGCCATGGAAGATCCAAGCGATAGCTGCCACAAGTACGATGCCGAGGCCAGCCCAAACAGCATGTTAGCGGCAATGTAAAAATGACCCCCCAACAGCATTTGAAAATTGACCCCCTTGGTTAATATAGTGGTCTTTTTGGACTGCTCAACATGTTAACTTTGGAGCAAGCAGTGACAATCCAAATACTTCATCAACAAGGTCAATCTATTAAGGCAATTAGCCGCGAACTCGGTATTTCTAGAAATACTGTGCGTAAATATTTACGATCTCAAGTAACACCTAAATATCAACGAACACAATCTAAAGTGAGTATTCTTGAGCCTTATAAACCGTATTTAATCAAACGTGTAAATGCCGCCGATCCAGAATGGATACCGGCTGCAGTGTTGTATCAAGAAATCTTGCAAAAAGGCTACACGGGGAAAATTAGAACACTACAAAATTATCTCAATACATTAAAGCCAACTAAACAACCAGAGCCGATTAAGCGATTTGAGACTCAACCAGGTCAACAAATGCAGGTTGATTTCACAACAATTCGACGTCATCACACCACATTAAAAGCATTTGTTGCAACTTTGGGATACTCTAGAGCAACCTTTGTTAAGTTTTATGATCATGAACGTTCTGATGCATGGATTGATGGCTTAGAAAGTGCTTTTCAGTTCTTTGGTGGTGTTCCTAAAGATGTATTATTTGATAATGCTAAGGCCATTATCATTGAACGTGATGCTTATCAAGATGGTCAACATCGCTGGAATGCTAAATTACTTGATTGTGCTAAGAAATATAACTTCCGACCACGTGTTTGTAAGCCATATCGTGCGCAAACAAAAGGTAAAGTAGAACGCTTTAATAGTTATTTGAAATCAAGTTTTATCGTGCCATTAAAAGCAAGTTTAATGGTGGTTGACCTTAGCTTAGATGTTGATATGGCAAATGCCTATATTGGTCGATGGCTTAGTGAAACAGCAAATCAACGCATTCATGCAACAACTAAAGAAAAACCAAGTACTCGTTTGCTTGAAGAACAACAATATTTTTCTTCATTACCTTTATTTAATGATGGTTCTAAAAAATCTGTAATTGATGATGTTAGCCCATCATCACTCATACCTCATGAGAGTGTTCAACACCCCTTATCAATCTATGATGAATTACTGGAGGTTTCTTAATGAATTTACAGTATGAGCGTATTGAACAGCTTTGCCGTCAGCTTGGTCTACAAACAGTGGCATCACAATGGTCACATCATGCACAACAAACCTTAGCAAAGGATGGCAGTTATGCAGATTTCGTTGAAGCTATGCTATTACATGAATACACAGCCAAGCAGCAACGTAGTCAACAGATTCTTTTACAACTTTCAGGTCTTACTCAAATCAAAACGTTGGAGGCTTATGATTTTAATTATGCTTTAGGTGCTCCAAAGTCGCAGTTGCTTGAACTATTTAATTTAAGCTTTATTCCAAGAGCTGAAAATGTTGTATTTATTGGTGCAAGTGGTGTTGGGAAAACACATCTATCAATGGCTTTAGGCTATAAGGCAATTATGAATAATATTAAGACTAAGTTTATTACTGCAGCTGATTTAATGTTGCAACTTAGCCTAGCTTATCAACAAGGTAAATTAAAAAACTACATGCAACGTGTTGTACTTGCTCCAAAGTTATTGATTATCGATGAAATAGGATATTTACCATTTGGTCGTGAAGAAGCAAATTTATTTTTTAATGTTATTGCCAAGCGCTATGAAAAAGGCAGTACGATTTTGACCAGTAATTTACCATTTAGCCAGTGGTCTAAATCATTCGCAGATGATGTTACTTTGACAGCAGCAATGTTGGATCGTTTATTACATCATTGTCATGTTGTACAAATATCTGGGGAAAGTTATCGTCTAAAAGATAAAAAGAGAGTAGGAATTCAACCACAAATTGAGTCTTAATAAATCATCAAAGGGGTCAATTTTACTTTGCTGTTTTAAGGTAAAAGGGGTCAGTTTTAAATTGCCGTTGACAAGCATAAGCAATGCCGACCGGGATGGACTTGAGTGCGAGAGAGAGGAAATAGAACGCAAGCCCGTAGCCAGCCACAACTACAACAGAAGGAACTAACTTGGTGAATCCATGGCTGGACTTCAGTGCGGAAGTTGCGACGACCTCACCAAATATTGCAATAGCCAGAAAGAGCCAGTTCTTCACGTGCAATCTCCTCTACGGTATGAAGGATAAATAGTGGTGGCTATGAGTTGCCAAAAACAGTCTTGCGGCTGTCGATTTTCTGTGAGCATACGCAACGCCAAATCTGGCATCTAACGCTTGAGTTAAGCCGCGCCGCGAAGCGGCGTCGGCTTGAACGAATTGTTAGACATTATTTGCCGACTACCTTGGTGATCTCGCCTTTCACGTAGTGAACAAATTCTTCCAACTGATCTGCGCGGGAGGCCAAGCGATCTTCTTCTTGTCCAAGATAAGCCTGTCTAGCTTCAAGTATGACGGGCTGATACTGGGCCGGCAGGCGCTCCATTGCCCAGTCGGCAGCGACATCCTTCGGCGCGATTTTGCCGGTTACTGCGCTGTACCAAATGCGGGACAACGTAAGCACTACATTTCGCTCATCGCCAGCCCAGTCGGGCGGCGAGTTCCATAGCGTTAAGGTTTCATTTAGCGCCTCAAATAGATCCTGTTCAGGAACCGGATCAAAGAGTTCCTCCGCCGCTGGACCTACCAAGGCAACGCTATGTTCTCTTGCTTTTGTCAGCAAGATAGCCAGATCAATGTCGATCGTGGCTGGCTCGAAGATACCTGCAAGAATGTCATTGCGCTGCCATTCTCCAAATTGCAGTTCGCGCTTAGCTGGATAACGCCACGGAATGATGTCGTCGTGCACAACAATGGTGACTTCTACAGCGCGGAGAATCTCGCTCTCTCCAGGGGAAGCCGAAGTTTCCAAAAGGTCGTTGATCAAAGCTCGCCGCGTTGTTTCATCAAGCCTTACGGTCACCGTAACCAGCAAATCAATATCACTGTGTGGCTTCAGGCCGCCATCCACTGCGGAGCCGTACAAATGTACGGCCAGCAACGTCGGTTCGAGATGGCGCTCGATGACGCCAACTACCTCTGATAGTTGAGTCGATACTTCGGCGATCACCGCTTCCCTCATGATGTTTAACGCCTGAGCTCAGCCGACCGAAACCGCGTAGCGGTTTTGGGTCGGCTGCAGCGATTTGTTGGGCGATAGCTTGCCACATTCTCTCAACGATTGGGATTTGATGTACTTTCCGCACTTTGTAGCGCGACCACATCATGCTCCCCCTGGCCGCGAGAGCCCTTCACTCGGGAAACACAAGACAGACCGAGCACGACTGTTGCAAGGGTCAAACAGTACACGACAACCGGCCAAGCCGTGTTGCGCGGCAACAGCGAAATGATCAACGTTCCGATGCTTCCTAGCAGTACACCGCCCAAGCAGAAGTAGACTGCCGTGACCGTTCCAGCAACATGGTCGAATCCTCGAAGAGCGCCATTGGGCGCCACAGATACCGCTGTGGCGACACCAATACCCACTAGCCACATTGGAGCAATAAAGCCTAACACGGACTGCAAAGCCCATATTTCGGTGATGGCAAGCAATACTGCTCCAGCTATCAGGCATCCCATTCCCATTCGCAAGACACTTGGGCTGCCCCACTTGGGTATCACACGCCCCATAAAACGAGCCGTAAACACCATGGCAATTGCCACTGTGGCGAACAGCAGGCTGAAGCCAAGCTGAGACACACCTTGCCTGCCCATCATTAGTCCGGGCGCAATGGAGAAAAAGACGAAGAAGCTACCCATTCCAGCGGCGTAACACAACGTGTACAACCAGAAGTTCAGGCACTTAACGGGGAGTAGCAGCTGCGACCATTGCAAGCCCGCAACTCGTTGCACCCGGGTTTCAGGCCAGAATCGCCACGCTGCTGCAGATGCAGCGATCATGCCCAAACCTAGAAACGCAAAGATAGCCCGCCACCCAAGCCACATGTCGACGAGCGCTCCGAGCAATGGGCCTACCGCCGGGACTATGGCCAGCATGGATCCGAGTATGCCGTAAATGACATTACTTTCCTCGCGACCTGCGTAAATGTCACGTACTGTTGCAAATGTGGAAACAAGGCACGCCGAGGCACCACAAGCCTGAAGAATCCGAAGCCCCAGAAAGACTTCAGCCGATGACGTAAGAGCGAGGCCCATTGACGCCACAACGTAGGCGAGGCCACCTCCCAGTAGAACGGGGCGGCGCCCCAGTCGGTCCGATAGCGGTCCAAACAAGAGCTGACCGGCACCAATCATGACCAAGTACGTTGTCAGCGTAAGCTGAATTGTGCTCGCTGTCGTACCAAGCGCGTTTGGCATAAACGGCACTGCTGGCAAGTACATGTCCATGCCGAGTGATGCCAATAAATCGAACGGTGATAACAACAACACCGTGGCGGCAAGGGAGTACCGCCAACTAAAGTTTTTTGAGCGCACGAAACCATCTCCTTGAACAAAGGATTTGGCGGCGCTCCCGTAGAGCAAAAGGATTCATGAGAACGCCGCAACAACCGAAAAATGAAGGTTGCTGCGGCTTACTTGTCTGCGTTCTTGGAAGTGCTCATCTGCTGACTATCTCATGATTAAATTTGAATCGTAACAACTTTCAAGCAACTCTGCAAGGAGCCTTATTGTGCGCCCAACGCCGGAGTTAAGCCGCCGCGCGTAGCGCGGTCGGCTTGAACGAATTGTTAGACATCATTTACCAACTGACTTGATGATCTCGCCTTTCACAAAGCGAATAAATTCTTCCAAGTGATCTGCGCGTGAGGCCAAGTGATCTTCTTTTTGTCCCAGATAAGCTTGCTTAGCTTCAAGTAAGACGGGCTGATACTGGGCAGGTAGGCGTTTTATTGCCCAGTCGGCAGCGACATCCTTCGGCGCGATTTTGCCGGTTATTGCGCTGTACCAAATGCGGGACAACGTAAGCACTACATTTCGCTCATCGCCGGCCCAGTCGGGCTGCGAGTTCCATAGCTTCAAGGTTTCCCTCAGCGCCTCGAATAGATCCTGTTCAGGAACCGGGTCAAAGAATTCCTCCGCTGCCGGACCTACCAAGGCAACGCTATGTTCTCTTGCTTTTGTAAGCAGGATAGCTAGATCAATGTCGATCATGGCTGGCTCGAAGATACCCGCAAGAATGTCATTGCGCTGCCATTCTCCAAATTGCAGCTCGCGCTTAGCCGGATAACGCCACGGGATGATGTCGTCATGCACGACAAGGGTGACTTCTATAGCGCGGAGCGTCTCGCTCTCGCCAGGGAAAGCCGAAGCCTCCATAAGGTCATTGAGCAATGCTCGCCGCGTCGTTTCATCAAGCTTTACGGCCACAGTAACCAACAAATCAATATCGCTGTATGGCTTCAGGCCGCCATCCACTGCGGAGCCGTACAAATGCACGGCCAGCAACGTTGATTCCAGATGGCGCTCAATGACGCTTAGCACCTCTGATAGTTGGTTCGAAATTTCGATGGTCACCGCTACCCTCATGATGTCTAACGCCGCCATAAGTTGCGGCTTTGGAGTTGATTGTTTTGTGGTAGCGTAGCGTTAAACCACAAAACAAGCGACGGAAAAGCCGTCAACTTGATGGCCTTGTTAGCCTTATCAGCGCGACTGTGATGTATAAACGTCAAAAATTGAATGACCAATTTTAACAATCGCATCATTTCGCTCTGCCATTGAAGCCTGTGTTTGAGCTAGATAGATGCTCACAATAATTGGGGCTTGATGCTCACTCCACACAACTGCTGTAATACTCCGAGCACCAAATCCGCCAGCACCTGAGCGATCCGCAATGTTCCATCCCGCCGGCAATACTGAACGTAGTAAATTACCAGTGACTTGATTGTTCACCATCCAAGACTCTAATTTTTTCTGGTTCATTTCAGATAGCGCGGAACCAAATAAAAATTTATTCAAAGTACTGGCTATTGCCTTAGGAGTTGTCGTATCCCTCAAATCACCGAGCTTACCTTCATTTAAATCAGGCTCAATACGGTCTAGACGAGTCTCTTTGTCCCCAATTTGTCTTAAAAAATCAGTAACGCCTTTGGGGCCACCTACAGCACTTAGGATGATATTTGCCGCAGTATTATCACTTGTAGTCATAGTTGCGAAGCACGCATCATCGAGTGTGATTGCCTGCCCTACTTGCTTTTCTATTACAGGGGAATAGGTCACAAGATCTGCTTTCTTAATCTCGACTGTACTATTGGGATTAACTTTTCCTTGCTCAGCATCATATAGTAATTTAGCGCAAGCTATTGTTTTAAAAGTACTTGTTAACGGGAAGCGCTGATTGCCATTGTAATCCCAATATTCTCCATTTTGAGTATCAAGAACGGAAACACCTATACGAGCAGAAAGAGAAACTTCAATTGCCTTAACGTCTTGTTCAACTTGCTGAAACTTTGAACTACTTGCAAAAACCACGGATGGTATTAAAAGCGAAAATGCCAATAAAAACTTCATGTAAGTAACCCCATAATTTTGATTGTCACACATTTTATATAAAAGCATGAGGCTCCATAATATGGCTAACGCCCGCCTCAACTGCCGGAGGTTAATGGCGCCTTTTTTGCAGCTCCACCGCAAAAAAAGGTGACAGTAACCGGAGGTCAGATTGCAGGCGCTTGTTAACTCTTTTGCCAGATTTGATAACAATAGTTAATGTTAGACTCGAAATCTTGCTCAAATACCAACTTGAATGTATCTGGGATTTCAGGAAAAACTATGTCTCCATCTCGCTCGATGTCGACTGTTGAAATATGCAAAGTATCTACTTTGGAAATCAAGCTTTTGTATATTTCACCACCACCAGAAACGATAACATGATCCGTGATTTCCTCTAAATTTATTAAGGCATCCTGAATTGAGGAGAAAACCATTACACCCTCATCATTCGTAGAAAAATTAGAGCGAGTTACAACTGCATACTTTCGATTTGGGAGAGCGCCCATTGACTCAAAAGTTTTGCGTCCAACTAAAAGCCATTGATTATATGTAATTGCCTTAAATAGAAGTTGCTCGCCTTTGGCGCTCCATGGAATATCTGGTCCATTACCGATAATACCGTTCTTCGACTTGGCAGCCATTAGTGATAACTTCACGATTTCTCCCTCGAGTTAACTTTGTTTTAGGGCGACTGCCCTGCTGCGTAACATCGTTGCTGCTCCATAACATCAAACATCGACCCACGGCGTAACGCGCTTGCTGCTTGGATGCCCGAGGCATAGACTGTACAAAAAAACAGTCATAACAAGCCATGAAAACCGCCACTGCGCCGTTACCACCGCTGCGTTCGGTCAAGGTTCTGGACCAGTTGCGTGAGCGCATACGCTACTTGCATTACAGCTTACCAACCGAACAGGCTTATGTCCACTGGGTTCGTGCCTTCATCCGTTTCCACGGTGTGCGTCACCCGGCAACCTTGGGCAGCAGCGAAGTCGAGGCATTTCTGTCCTGGCTGGCGAACGAGCGCAAGGTTTCGGTCTCCACGCATCGTCAGGCATTGGCGGCCTTGCTGTTCTTCTACGGCAAGGTGCTGTGCACGGATCTGCCCTGGCTTCAGGAGATCGGAAGACCTCGGCCGTCGCGGCGCTTGCCGGTGGTGCTGACCCCGGATGAAGTGGTTCGCATCCTCGGTTTTCTGGAAGGCGAGCATCGTTTGTTCGCCCAGCTTCTGTATGGAACGGGCATGCGGATCAGTGAGGGTTTGCAACTGCGGGTCAAGGATCTGGATTTCGATCACGGCACGATCATCGTGCGGGAGGGCAAGGGCTCCAAGGATCGGGCCTTGATGTGGCACTGTTGCAAAGTTAGCGATGAGGCAGCCTTTTGTCTTATTCAAAGGCCTTACATTTCAAAAACTCTGCTTACCAGGCGCATTTCGCCCAGGGGATCACCATAATAAAATGCTGAGGCCTGGCC
>NZ_VOZC01000036.1:0-7943 GCF_013419975.1 Acinetobacter sp. YH12041
TGTGACCGGTACAACCGAAGCGGGTGCAACGGTGACTGTAAGCTATAATGGTAAAGTAGTGGGTACAGCACTTGCAGATGCTGAAGGCAAGTACAGCGTTACTTTGAATAAAGCTTATAAGAATGGTGAGAAGCTTGAAGTTGTTGCAACTGATACAGCCAATAACAGTACCAAACCAAATGCAGTAACAGCACCAGATACCACAGCGCCATCAAGCTTAACGCAAGTAATCAGTGCGGATGGTCAAACGATCACAGGTAAAACCGAAGCTGGTGCTACAGTAACAGCGACATTCAATGGACAAGTGGTTGGTACAGCGATTGCAGGTACAGATGGTCAATACACATTGACCTTGACTCCAGCCTTCACCAATGGTGAAAAGCTCGAAGTGATTGCGACAGACAAAGCCAATAACAGCACCAAACCAAATACGATCACAGCACCGGATACGACAGCACCTGCGACCTTGACGCAAGAATTGGCTGCAGACAATAAAACGGTGACCGGTACAACCGAAGCGGGTGCAACGGTGACTGTAAGCTATAATGGTAAAGTAGTGGGTACAGCACTTGCAGATGCTGAAGGCAAGTACAGCGTTACTTTGAATAAAGCTTATAAGAATGGTGAAAAGCTTGAAGTTATTGCTAAAGATCAGGCGGGTAATGCAGTAACGAAAAACTTATATGCTCCAATTGCTCAGTTAGAAAATGTAGATGCACACTTTGAATTAGCTGAAATATTTGAAACACAGACGGTATTGAAAGATGACATCGTCTATAGTCAACAAGATCAAAGCTCGATGTATGTTTATGTTGATTTTGAAGTGACAGGTGAAAATGCGTCAATTATTCTCAGCTTAACTACGGCATCGGGCATTATAAATGGTTCTTATAGCTATAGTATCTATGGAGATGGAATTAGTTCTTCTGGGTCTAAATCAATTTCAAGCATAGGTTTAAGTTATCAAGATCTTATTCTTGCTGAAGGGTTGACACTTGGTCATTACACTTTACAGCTCGATGCATATTCTTGGAATACAGATTTTGAGTTAGTTGTAAAACAAGAAAAACTCGTAAATGAATTAGTGTTTGATGGCTATGAAACGGTAGTCGGTCATATTTTTGCTGATGTAAATGGCAAAGTTTCAGCCCCACAAAGCTATATTCTAAAAGTAGGTGATCAAGAAATCCGAGTTGAAAATGGTAAGGGCAATGTAGCATCAATCACCTATCAAACAGAGCATGGTACTCTTACATTAAAAGCGAATGGTTCTTATACATATCAGTCAAATTGGTCTGAATCAGGTTTAGATGCAAAAGGTTTGAATGATCAACTCAACATTCAAATTAGCAGTATGGATGGTCAGACCCAAAGTGGTTATCAGGTTTATATCACTACAGATATTACACCACCTGTTGCTGGTGAATTGATCTTTACTGATTTTGAAGATTCTGGCATCTCGGTAATTGATGACATTACGAATGACGCATCGTTTGATTTATCGATTCGAGGTAATGAATTAAATAGCACTGTCGAGTATCAATATTCAACTGATGGTGGTGTCACTTGGTTTAAGTTAGAGCGCCAGTTTGATTATTGGGGTGATGGATTTAATTTCTTTGATGAGGGTACATATAGTTTTAGAGCGAAAGTGACCGATTTTGTAGGGAATGAAAGCTACACCGATATTAAAACCATTACAGTTGATTTGACTGCACCTGAATTGCAATCTGTATTTAGGTATGATGCACAGAATGATCAATTCATTTTTAATGCGCCAACAGATGCATATGAAGTTTACAAATGGGTAAATGATCAATGGCAGGCTGTTAAGCTCAACAATACGGTAGGTTGGAATTCAGCGAAATATAAAGTCATTGCAACTGATGCAGCAGGGAATATAGCTGAAAAAATCTATAATATTAGTGAAGTTTCAGGAACGTATAAACCAACAAATAATTCTGAACACAATATCTTAAAAGGAACAGAAGTTACAGATTATTTATATGGTGGCGCTGGCGATGATATTTTACTCGGTGGTGGTGGTCAGAGCTTCCTATATGGTGAAGAGGGTGATGATATCTTGAATGCTCAAGGCGGAACGACTTCAGCATTAAGAGGTGGTGAAGGTAGCGATACATATATTTTTGAAAAGGCAGATATCTATCAAGATGCAAATCAATTAATTACTATTATTGATAGTAATTCTGATCAAGATAAAAATGTTCTACAGCTTAAAGGTTATAGCACTTCAGAGGTAATTTTAAAACAGGCTGGTAGTACTCTAGAGATCTATGTCAATGGTTATAGTAAACCAATCGTTATTGAAAATCATCTATCTGATTTGAGCATTTATACAAATTACGGAATTAGTGAAATTCAATTCGATGACGGCACTATTTGGGATCGTGAAACCATCCTTGATATGTTAGTCAATAGAATTGATGGGACAGATCAGAATGATATCCTTATCGCTGAAGAAAGCGCTACGATCTATGGATATGATGGAGATGACTATTTAGAAGCAAAAGGTCCAAATAGTTATGTTTATGGCGGTAATGGTAACGATACTTTGGTAGGTAACTCGTACGATTTAGGGCTGTTTGATAATGATGACCATCTTTATGGTGGCGCTGGCGATGATATTTTACTCGGTGGTGGTGGTCAGAGCTTCCTATATGGTGAAGAGGGTGATGATATCTTGAATGCTCAAGGCGGAACGACTTCAGCATTAAGAGGTGGTGAAGGTAGCGATACATATATTTTTGAAAAGGCAGATATCTATCAAGATGCAAATCAATTAATTACTATTATTGATAGTAATTCTGATCAAGATAAAAATGTTCTACAGCTTAAAGGTTATAGCACTTCAGAGGTAATTTTAAAACAGGCTGGTAGTACTCTAGAGATCTATGTCAATGGTTATAGCAAACCGTTAAAGGTTGAAAATCATTTGTCTGATCTAGAAATTTATAAAAATTATGGGATCAGTGAAATCGAATTTGATGATGGTACTATTTGGGATCGTGAAACCATCTTAAATAAAGTCAGTGCGCCTCAACCTGCACTTTTCTCCATTGGTGAAGAATCCTTACTTGATGTGTTGAGTATAGGAGATAATAAAGTGTTTGATCATCCTGCTGATCCTCTGCTGGTTGCAGAGAATTCAGTGGCGTCATTGCTAATTGAATCTGCTGATAATGAAGTAGATTTAACCCAATTCATTGGCGATACGATAGCAACTACTACTGCCTCTGCATCGAGCATTGATGCTAGCACCTTGGTAAGTAATTATCGAGTGGATGTATACAATGAGTTGCTGATGCCAAATACAATGAGTATCTAATATTATTTAGCTTTAAGTAATATTCTAGTTTTTAAAAAACCGAGTTAACTCATTAGCTCGGTTTTTTATTTAAAGTAATGAATTAAAATATTTTTTATGCTTATTGGAAATAAAGAATAGTTGTTTTAAATAAGAAAAATAGTCTCTTGAAAGACTTGAACTAAGCTGTTGGTTAATAATTATTTTTCATCGATATTAAATTCTATAGAAATATTAAATGGATTCCTAAGAGGATATTTAGAAAGTATCTAAAGAAAAATGAATATCTATCTATATCCAGAGTTCACCTTGATGTCCATTTTTCATAAATTCGATTAAAAAAATGCACATAATTTAAACTGAAGAAAGAGTAGAAAAATGACTATTGTTTAAGTTGTCTTAAGTCTTCAGGATCAACTTTCAATTTATCAGGTGCAGATCATAAATTTCGATAGGAAGGAGCAGATCTGTTTCAATTCGCTTTTTAACCCATACTTATGGAAATTACGGCCATTGATAATTTATTTTCATGATACCCAACATGTAGATAAAAATTGATGGCAAAAAACCGAATTAAGCACACATTAAGTTTATAGGTGAATTTGTCTGATTTTTAATTTAAGTAATTGAATTATAATGATTAAATTATAATTTTTGGTAAAATTAAGCAAAATCTGCAAATTAACCTTCTAATGCACAAATCGCATGGTTTGGCAATGTGCCGATTCGAAAAAAGGTTCATTTTCACGTAGAATACTGCTGTCGGTGAATCACGCTGACAATTTTTACGAATTTTTCAGGCAAAGTTGAATATGTATTGATATTCCTTTGACTGAGGTGCAACCAGCACCACTACTTTCAAAGTTTATTTAAGTAACCGGTTCGCTGAAATTAGGCCAAAAGCCTGATGATCAGAAACTCAATCCAAAGCAAGGGGCTATATATGGCTGGTGGAAAGTCAACAATCATTTACACACTGACCGACGAGGCGCCATTATTGGCGACTTACTCTCTACTGCCGATCATTGAGACCTTTACTAAGCCGGCGGGCGTTGAGATTGTTAAGACAGACATCTCTGTAGCCGCACGCGTACTTGCAGAATTCGCAGACTATCTAAGCGATGAGCAGAAAGTTTCAGATAACCTGGCAGAATTAGGTCGTCTTACTCAGGACCCAGATACTAATATCATTAAACTCCCTAATATTAGTGCGTCTGTTGCTCAGTTGACGTCATGCATTAAAGAACTTCAGTCTAAGGGCTATGCACTGCCTGATTATCCGGAAAATCCGACTACTGAAGAAGAAAAAGCAATTAAAGCGCGTTATAGCAAGTGCCTAGGTTCAGCAGTGAACCCAGTACTTCGTGAAGGTAACTCTGACCGTCGTGCGCCGACAGCAGTGAAAAACTACGCGAAAAAACACCCACATTCTATGGGTGAATGGAAACCTTGGTCACAAACTCACGTTTCTCACATGCAAGAAGGCGACTTCTACCATGGCGAAAAGTCTATGACTTTAGACCGTGCACGTAATGTGAAAATGGAACTGATCACCAAGTCTGGTGAAACTATCGTTCTTAAGCCAAAAGTTGCGCTTCAAGACGGCGAAATCATCGACTCAATGTTCATGAGCAAAAAAGCCCTTTGCGACTTCTATGAAAAAGAATTAGAAGATTGTAAAGAAGCTGGCATCCTGTTCTCTTTACACGTTAAAGCGACCATGATGAAAGTATCACACCCGATTGTATTCGGTCACTGTGTACGTATTTACTACAAAGATGCGTTTGAGAAACACGGTAAACTGTTCGACGAGCTAGGCATTAACGTAAATAACGGTATGGCTGGTCTTTACGAAAAAATCGAATCTTTACCAACTTCTTTACGCGAAGAAATCATTGAAGATCTTCATGCATGCCAAGAACATCGTCCAGCACTTGCGATGGTTGATTCTGCAAAAGGTATTACTAACTTCCATTCTCCAAACGACGTGATTGTAGATGCTTCTATGCCTGCAATGATCCGTACTGGCGGTAAAATGTGGGGTGCTGACGGTAAACCTTACGACTGTAAAGCAGTTATGCCTGAATCTACATTCGCACGTATTTATCAGGAAATGATCAACTTCTGTAAATGGAATGGTAACTTCGACCCACGTACTATGGGTACAGTTCCTAACGTTGGTCTGATGGCTCAAAAAGCTGAAGAATACGGTTCTCACGACAAGACTTTCGAAATTCCAGAAGCGGGTGTTGCGAACATCACTGACCTTGAAACTGGTGAAGTGTTGATGTCTCAAAACGTGGAAGAAGGTGATATCTGGCGTATGTGCCAGGTGAAAGACGCACCGATCCGCGACTGGGTGAAACTGGCTGTAACTCGTGCACGTAACTCTGGCATGCCAGCAATCTTCTGGCTTGACCCGTACCGTCCACACGAAAACGAACTGATCAAAAAAGTTCAAACATACCTGAAAGACCACGATACAGAAGGTTTAGACATCCAAATCATGTCTCAAGTACGTGCGATGCGTTATACACTTGAACGTGTTGCTCGCGGTCTGGATACCATTTCAGTAACTGGTAACATCCTGCGTGATTACCTGACTGACTTGTTCCCAATCATGGAACTTGGTACTTCTGCGAAAATGCTGTCTATCGTGCCTTTAATGGCAGGTGGCGGTATGTACGAAACTGGTGCTGGTGGTTCTGCACCTAAACACGTACAACAATTGGTAGAAGAAAACCACTTACGTTGGGATTCTCTAGGTGAGTTCTTGGCATTGGCTGTTTCTCTGGAAGAAATGGGCATTAAAGAAAACAATGCACGTGCGAAACTGCTTGCGAAAACACTGGATGCTGCGACTGGTAAATTGCTTGACAATGACAAGTCTCCATCACGTCGTACTGGCGAGCTAGACAACCGTGGCAGCCACTTCTACCTGGCTAAATTCTGGGCTGAAGAACTTGTAGCGCAAGACGAAGATGCAGAATTGAAAGCGAAATTTGCACCGATCGCTCAGTCTCTTGCTGAAAATGAAGAGAAGATCGTAAGCGAATTGAATGCAGTTCAAGGCCAATCTGTAGATATCGGTGGTTACTATGCAGTTGATCCTGCAAAAGTAAATGCTGTAATGCGTCCAAGTGCTACATTGAACCAAATCATTGAATCACTAAATGCTTAATCAGGCTGTACTAGCTTTAAAGCTCGTAAAGTGAATAAAACCGGTGCTTAGGCGCCGGTTTTTTATTGTTTTTAGATATACATTTAGATAAGAAATGAAGAAATGAGATTTCAGTTAAGTTTCTGATCTATCGTTATTTGATTGAATAATCGAAATGATTAAAAAATAATTCTGAAATTGTTATATTGATTTAAAGTATAAGCGCTATATTAAAAAAAAGGTTTTATTGACCTGGGTAGGGTAGAGCCATGAGTAATCAGATATTCATACAGCAGACTTTTGATGGTCCGGTGGATATTGTTGGCGATATTCATGGTGAGATTGATGCGCTACAACAATTGTTAGAAGTATTGGGCTACGATCTGCAAGGTCGTCATCCTGAACAGCGTAAACTGATTTTTGTCGGGGATCTGTGTGATCGTGGACCAGACAGTATCGCTGTCATCAGACAGGTTAAAACCTTAATAGAAAATGGCAATGCGCAATGCATTCTGGGTAATCATGAAATCAACTTGTTAACCGATACGCTACGGGAAGGCAATGGCTGGTTTTTTGGTTCACCGCATCAGGATGATCTCAAAACTTTTGATTCAGTTCAGGCTTCAATTCAGGATCGTGCATGGATTCTAGAATTTCTAAACAGCCTGCCTTTGGCTCTAGATGCACCCCATTTAAGAATTGTGCATGCTTGCTGGGATACACAGGCAATTCAACAATTGAAATCTGTTCCTTTTAATTCAATCAGACAGGCTTATGATCATTTTGTCCTGAAAAATGAGCTTGAGTTACAGACTTTAGGCTTTGATGAATATATCCAGAGTGAACAGCAGCAATATCAGGAACAATTCAAGGATCCAGCAGCCAGTATTCCCTTATTAAAATATATCGCTGAAAAAGAGTTACGCGACCAGATGCAAAATCCGATTCGTACCTTAAGCTCAGGCGCAGAAAAAATTGCACAACGTCCAGTCTATGCAGGGGGGCGCTGGCGTATGATTGACCGTTTGCCATGGTGGGAGCGTTATACAGATAGGATACCTGTGGTGATTGGCCATTATTGGAGAAACTTTAAAACCACCGAAGAAAAATCCGGTCTGTTTAAGCATATTGATGCTCTGCAATGGTTTGGACAGCAGCAGAATGTATTCTGTGTCGACTATTCAGTGGGCAGGCGTTATCGTGACCGACAGCAACAGGCTGAGTATGCTCATCATCTTGGGGCTTTAAGACTGCCTGAAAATCTGGTGATTTTTGAAGATGGCCAGCAGTATTTCACTCAAAAAATGACGTAAAAAAAGCAGCCACGAAGACATTGCTGTCCCACAATTTTTCACAAGAGGAAGCTCAAATGAGCTTCCTCTTGTTTTATGGGTATTTTATCGGGTGAAAATAAAGCTTTTAAAGTTCTTCTTTCAAACAAATTCACTTGAATTATTC
>NZ_VOZC01000037.1:0-8226 GCF_013419975.1 Acinetobacter sp. YH12041
ACTTGAGATTGCTTTCACAATGGTTGTTCCTGTTTAGGAGGAAGGAGGGTGTCACGCCCGTTGATTTTCTACCTAAGCGTGTACCAGAAAAGGACACGACCAATAAGCTCGACTCGCTGTGTGCATTAGGAAACTGGTGCTCGCACGGTGGGAACGGGGGCTTGTCGGGTGAAAATCCCGCATTCTACTCACTCTCCTTAAAAGGGGGTCTTGCTTTAAGTGGTATCACGGTTGAGAAAACTTAAAGCAGGATGGGCGACAAGGAAACGGACGGTTTACCGATCCTGAACAACTTGATTGCAGTAGATGAAAAAGCTACTGCGAGTGGTAGTGGACGATAAGGAATGTCGTCGCGCTAGTACCACCCTTTCCATGCTTGAAAATGTCTATACGGCATGGTGAGTGACTGACAGGTGGGCTTCTCACGTTGTAGCAATGCAACGGGTCTAGGAGTTGAAAGACGGCCTTAGACGACACTTTTTGGTTAGGTAGCATGATTTGTCGTGATGACAGTTACCGAAGCTATTAAAAGGTCGATGGATAGCTCAAGCCTGTAACGGTGGGGCAGACTGAGGATGTTGTAGGCGAAATTAATACAACACTGGCGTACCCTGCTATACAGTGCCGAAAACTTAAGTACGTTAGCTTTGTCTTTATCATCTTATTCGGTAATCAGAATCTTGCAGGTTTTATCTGAAAACGGTGGAGTAATAAGAGATAGAGAAGATTGTGACGGGGGCTTGAGTATTAAATGGCTAGAGTTGTATCTAACTTGGGAAACACTAACGTAGCGTTGGCTCTCCGATTCGACGGGTGCCGAGGTATAACGTATTGCGGTTTCATAAGCAGCGGATTAAATACCCGTTTTCTTATGGATTTATAGTGTGGGAGCGCAATCAGTAGACGTTCATGATTTCACGGCTTCGGCTTTGAATAATTGAACAATTTCATCTTGTAAGCGTGGCTTAGAAAACGTGTGGTGAAGATCACCGAAGTGTAGTGAGCTTGATGAAACGAAAATTTGCTCGGGCAATGGAAGTATTTGAAGTCCGGCTTGCGAGCTTATAGCTTCTTGGATTGGTTTCCTTGCTATAAGTAAGCTTGCGTAGCATCGAAAGAAGAAAAAAACTTCGAGTAGTGGCTACAACGCATAGAGAAACAGGTGGTGCTGTCTTTATGGAGATTAAGCGTTTAATTCTATATTTCAGAAAACAGGTGGTGCTGTTACTGAATAGAATTGGGAGTCATCCCTTAAATGGCTAGGTCTACACCGACCAAAGTTGAAGTGTTGCAGCACTGATTTCCTTGATGCTGCATTAAAACTCAATAGGGAATAACTCTGTTGAGTAATCTATGGAAATCAAAACGTCCGAAGTAACGTTAATACTTCAATGAATCTAGTTTGGTTCAACCATTGGTTTTACTAAGCTAGCGTACTCCTCAGCGCAAGAGGATATGGCAATTGCCCTTTTCAGCTTCTCCAGTAATGGAAAAGTTGAACTAACAAAGAGTTTTTAAGCTCTTTGAACTACTTAAGCCCTGCTTAGGCTAGTTAAACACTTACTAACTGGAACTATATTGGGCAACCAATGTTTTGACTGTTAGCTGATCTTCTAACTTCATTTTGGAGTTTTGAAGGTTTATAACCCTTTAAAGGGCTAGTACATTTTGTATTAGCCCTTTATCTTCTCTTTTGCGTTTTAAGCCACTTTTTACTTTCAATAGGTAAACTTAAAAGGAACTAAGGAAAAAACGAAATTGGTGCAAACCATGAGTTAGAGTTAAGCCAATATCGCAAGTTTAGATCTTCAAGATTTTGTTTGGATAACTGTCAATAACCAACCTAAATTAGCCTAAGCTAAACTTAAATTATTAAAGCGTGGAACATATTTAAAATTGACTGAAATGACAAAAACCGAATGCTACGAGCTATTACCTGATTTAGGGTAAATGTCCGCCCCATTCAGTTCCCATTCAGCCATCTTCTAATCGTTCTTTCATTCACTTCGCATTCCAATGCTATTTCTTTTACTGTCTTTCCTGAGTTTTTAAGTTCTAGAGCCTTTTCTTTTCTTTCAGAAGCTTTATTTTTACGAACTTGGACCGACACTTTATTTCCTAATTTTCCCTTATATCTTTGTCGTTCAATGAATTCTTGATAGCAGTAACCATCATTTTTCCAACAGAAACGGCTGATACTCTTTGCTATACATTTAATTTCGTTGTAACCCAGTGGCTCAGATAACCCCTCATTTAGCGTCATACAATGAGCGATCATAGCTTTTTCCCATTGTTTATACGTCTTCCCTCTATATTTTCTGATCTCAACATAAGCAAAGGGACAAGCTGTGTAGAAGATATAACAATTTCGACCAAGCCCTATTGCTTCATCCAATTTGATATTGGGCTTTTCATACTTGTTCTTTGGTAGATCTATCTTTTCAGCCAATTCATAGAGTGAATAAGGCTTTTTTCTTAGTTCTGTTACACGCCATTGGCTAGATAAAGGATTCTTAGTAATCACCCCTGTATAACCAATATCAGCATCGAAAAGCTGTTGAAGGCGTTTTAAAATAGCATGAGCAAAAGCTATGACATTTTGCCTACTAGCATCAGTTTTATAGATAGGAGTTTCAAGCTCAAAAATGATATGAGCCTTACCATTATGAAAGTTCGATGTGACTAAGTTTGGTAGAGGTATGCCAGAACGTTCAAATAGAATATCCGCAATAGCAGCTTCATAATCTAAATCTAGAATGAAATAGTTCTGATAAAAAGGGCTATTCGGCTGAATATAGCTATAAGAGATCGCTAGTTCTTTTGGTCGAACTAATAGAGGTTGTCCCTTTTCATTGGTACACCACGGCTTTCTAGGCAATTTGTTTGCAAATTGCTCTCTAAAAGAGCTTACGTCTATCTCGGTCAATGTTTTTATCCAATTTGCATTGTTTTTTTTAAAGGCAATAGATAAAATGACCGTAGATTCTAGGGGCGGTCATCTTCAATGCTCTGTCCTGAAAAAAAAGTCCTACTCGCCAAAGTTCTGGGCTTTTTTTTCGTCTGTAATAAAGTGTTACTTACTTGAAACGATACGTTAATAGAAGATCTTTTCTAAATCTAGTATTTCGTACGTCGAATAGCAATTTTTTAATTTCTTGTAACATTTACCCTATTTTATTCTTCCTTAGTTTCAGCAATAACACCCACTATATCTTGTAGATGCTTCCTTTTAACCTGCTCAATTATTGGTTCAGGGTCAATTCCTTTTCCTTTAAGCTCAGATATTAAAGCTACAATAATCGACAAATTTAAGGGCAAAACTCCCTTACTTTTGTAGTTAGTAACTGAGTTAGGATGCATCCCTATTAGGGATGCAAAGTCCTTAATACTTAAACCACTATTGATAAGTTCTATCTGAAATTCACTATATGTCATAGCTAAGTACATCTATGATTTTTTCAAAATATAGCACACCAAAAACGTGAAAACAAATATATTATGTGTTTAGTGAGGTCCTAAAAACCGATCACCGTTAAAATGAATCATGTGCTCAGGCTCATTGGCTAACCAAACCTCAGTTTCCCATGCAACATCTGCAGAATACTTTCTAAACGTAGCTCTATCAGGGAATGCTGTGACATACACACAACCTAGATGGGTACTCTCCAACATAGCCTGTAATTCTTGCCATCTTTTTTCTGAAATTGGTCCATGAGTTGTGACTGCTTCTATCAGATAGAGCCATTCCTTTTCAGGATCGAAAGCCACGACATCAGGCAATTTATCTTTAGCAAGCTCAGGGATTCCTAATTTTGCGAACCATTCTGAGTTTAAAAATGCAAATTTTCCACCTGTTCCATCAATACTCGCTGTGTCGCCAACATATAAAAGTCGTGTTTCTGCACCTGCAAACTGGGGTAAAAATGTGTGAATAATATCTGCTTGTAATTGATTATGAGCACCTGCTGAAAGGCGCAACGGCTCTACCATATACGGTAAATTAACCAAAACTTGTGTCTTAGCCACACGTTTTTTGTGAGCTTTAAGCAATAATTTAGCGTTAATTGCATGGGTTTCAGCTTCACTCTTCCAGTCACCATTAGGCATTTTTTTTAAAATTTCTATCACTTCATCATTTAGACTGTAATTCGTTTGACCACTATTGGTTGGTCTTGTTAAGTCATCTCTATTTTTAGTTACAAGCCCATGTTGCATGAACTGATGTAATGTTTGTCGTCTAATAGTTTCACGGGTATTTGCTTTATATTCTTTAAAATAAAACACAGCCATAAATGCCATTAGATCTACGGTACGGTAGAGATTATTCGTAACACTTTCCCAACCATCAGAAGGCTTTAAATTAGCTAAAGCAAGTAAGGTTAAACACGCCCTTTCATTCTGTTGAGCCGGAGGTAAACCAAAAGCCTTCAACAACTGCTGTGCTTGATCAATTTTAGACTGTATATCTTGATTCATATTTAATCCGATCTTTCAAAAACTCGTCCGTTTGGTCTTCTTCAATTTTTCCTGTTAGCCAATCCGAACCTAACTTTTCAATTACTTCTTTCGAGCAGAATTTTAGGGTTTTTATTTCTGTAGCATTTACCTGAGTGTTGCCAGAGATAGTTCTAAAATAGGTATCAAACAAATTTGAGCGCAATATCAAGGCTAGACCATAGGTTTCTTCGAGCGTCATATCTCGGTCTTTGTGACCGATAAAATTAATATGATTTTCTAAGGCTACAAAATCTTGTTTAAAATTAGATGCTTCATATACAGCAGCACCAATTCTCTTCTTTTCATCTTTAGAACTAATTCTACGAATTAGGACATAGTTTTTATTAGGTACTAACCATTTACTCGCACCCTCAATTAAATAAAACCTCTTATCTTTCTTATGAGATCCATTAAATATGACTTTTAGATCTTGTAAATTATGTGCATTGATCAAAGGTAATGAATCAGTTTGAGTAGGCTCTAAAAACTCTTTTGAACGATACTCAACTACTGGACCTGTTGAAATGAAGTAACCCATTTCATCAAACGTATTTCCCCAGCTTTCAACCAAAGATAGAACTTCTGCATCTTCTCGGCTTTCAGGAATACGAATAAAAGATTCACTAGAGGTACTGTCTAAAAGCAGATCAGGAGCATAATCGTTAATCTCTGATTTATTGAGATCATCTACACCATTTGATGATGAAACACGAATTTGAGATTGCTGTAGATCTTTCACAATTTTGAAAATGACATTTTCTTGAAGTACATCACTCTCTTTAAAAGCATCTTTTCTTGATTTAAAAATATGAATTGCTTTCAAGCTATTGTTTTTAAGTAAATATTTTCTAAAACCTTTAAAATATAGCCCATTGGTAAAACTACGAGGAGTAATAAAAATTAGTTCTCCTTGTGGAGCTAAAAGGCTTAATGCTTTTGCAACAAACAAAGCATAAATATTGGGATCACCCTTAAATAAATGAGCCATTGATTTAGCATAAGGGGAAGTTTTCACAGAATATTTAAAATATGGAGGATTAATACAACAAACATCATAGGTCTGATTGTTTTTTTCCAAGATAAAATCTTGGTTAATAACCTCATAACTGAATGAGATTCCTTCATTTTCTTTAGAAAAAGTATCTAAATTCTCTTTTAATAATGGGATAACTAAATCATCTTTCTCATAGGCTGTTAAATGTAATTTTTTAAAGCCCAATTCTTTTAATTTTAATAATGCAGAAATCCCCAAAATACCTGCACCTGCACCTGCATCTAGAACACTAATAGATTGGCTCTTGTCCTTATCAAGAGTAATCAAACTAGCCATGAATGTTGCTATTTCACTAGGTGTAAAGAATTGCCCCAACTCCTTTTTTTCACTGGAAGCTTTCGTCTGTAAAAACTGATTTTGGGTAATAGAGATGTTTGAGATCATAAGTAAATCTTAAATAGGACAGTGCAATTGTAGTGTATGTAAGGAAATAAACAGTAAATCGTTGGCTAATATACGAGCCTTCACTCATCAAATACGGCACTAACAACTCGACTAAATAAGCCCTTTCTCTTTGGTCTCTTCTCTTCTTCAAGGATAGGCTTCGGAATTAGATGTTCTTCTTGCTTCTTTTCAAGCTCAGGTAGCTTAGAAAGAACTGGATCACTCTGTTGTTTCTCTACACTACCTTGTACTGACGATTCTTTAGGAGCTGTTAAAAGGGTTTGGAGCAAATGGATACTACTATCCTTAGTTTTAATCTGTTCCTTCAAAAAGTCTTCTGTCTCTTCAGCTTTTTTAAGCTGTTTCTGTAGCATTTCAACCTGTAGCCTTAGAGTGTCAACTTCTGTCTGCTTTTGTAACTCGGTAGACTGTAACGCAGTTACATTTTGGTTTCTTTCACTTGGTTCACCAAACACTCTAATAGCTTCTGCAAAATCTATTTTTCCGTCACTCCCCTTGCTTAGATCCCCTTTATTTATACGTTTATATATACTTTGTCGGTTCAATCCATAAAGCTTTGCAAGCTCACCTACAGTCATTTTTTTCATGCGTTACATCCCCTGTCACTAAAGGTATTCAATATACACTTGGGCGACAGGGGAGGGCTACATTTATGGTCAATGTTTTAATATATGGGAATATTTTGAAGGGTTGAAAGGCTTTACCAAGATACTGAAAGCATCCTGGTAAAGCTGTCCATCGTCATGACAAATTTTCTGCTTGTTTATTGGTATTTTCATAAAAACTCAGGATAGATCGAAGCATCATTAGCTCTAAATTATCTTTGGGATAAAAGTGAGCATATTCCCAGTGCTTATATTCGTCTTTCAACTGCCCAAAATATCCAAGTTTAAGCGTATGCGAGTCCAACGCTTTATCTAGGTCTTTCCCACATTTATTTTTAAAAGTTCTTCTAAATACACCATATTCCCTACCAATATCCGAACGCACCCCACGATGTCCGACATATTTAGATAGAAAGCCATGAACTCGATCTACATCCTTTAAAAATAGATTCTTTTTGCCCTGATAAGTAAGGATCAGACCATTCAACGCATCACGGATAGTATTCAAAGCACCTTCACTTAAACAGACAGTCCATTCCTGCATAGGAACGCTAGTTTTCTTAGGTTTATTCCCTGCTGTTTCAGGATTTCTAGCAAACTCCTTTTCCCAAGCCTTTAGTTCTCGTTGATACTTTGCTTCGGCTTTTTCAGGCGTAATCTTTGCGCCTCTTTTAAGAATTTTGTAATTCTTAAGCAATACAGTCTTAACTGGCGTGTTAAATCGTTCTACGTTCGGAATTAATGCTTTTAATTTCTTGTTGATTTCGCTGACATGATCTTGGTTTTTAATATCAAATAAAGCAGGTTTACCATGCTCAATAACTAAGAATGATTTTGGAATGGTAACAACCAAGCAAGCTGTAATTCGAACATCCTCAAAGTGGTTTCTTTCCAAGTGATCAAAACTAATATCAGTAACAGTTACTCGTAAATTATTGGCTAGGTTGTACTTCACTGGTTCACTTTCAGATTTTACGGAAGCCATAAGGACCAGATCAAAAACAGGCTGAGTTTTTTTGTGTCGATGCCGTGTACTTGCACTAGCTTCTAGATTGTAGCGTTCAATCCATCCTTTTTTAGATTCCCGTCCTCTAATAACTCTTAATGCATCCTGATAATGATGAAATTCATGATAAGAGATCAGACAAACTTCACCATTTGCTTCGGCATAGGTGAATCTTTCTCTAACCAATTGCAGGAATTTTGCTTTGGTCGTTGAATAGTAAATCAATCCTTTAACTCCCCTATCAACACAAAAATAGGCTTAAAAAACCATTTTTATGGAATAACGATGACATAACCATAACAGAAAAATTATGACATAACCATAACAAGTAAATTCTAGGAAATACTCAATTTTTACGACCTTCTAAATCTGAATATACATGCTTTTTGGTCACATGATGGTATCAGCTCAATAGAACCTGCTGTAATTGACTTTTGATAAGGAAGGGCGTAAAAATTGAGCTGTAGATTGACGCTTAATCTCATGGGCTACCAACCCGACTTCAAATTTCTCAAGTCGGGTTACCCGCCCGACTTGAGATTGCTTTCACAATGGTTGTTCCTGTTTAGGAGGAAGGAGGGTGTCACGCCCGTTGATTTTCTACCTAAGCGTGTACCAGAAAAGGACACGACCAATAAGCTCGACTCGCTGTGTGCATT
>NZ_VOZC01000038.1:0-6962 GCF_013419975.1 Acinetobacter sp. YH12041
GCGCACGTTGCCGCCTCGTGTTAACGACAGCCGCTTCTCGGATACCGCCGGGCGGCTGATGTACCGGCACAGCCGTTCGAGCTTCTTGCGTTCATCGGCCCTGGCCGCCACGCCGGCGTGCAGGCTGAACCCAGCTACCTTGCCAATCCCGTCACCGAACGGATCACCACTGGTCGGCAGAGTTTGCAAAGTGAACACCTTTCGCCCCGCCTGTGAACCGACAGCGATACGGTAAGTGATCGAGTGCCCCAGCAGGGGTGTCATCGGGTCGTCATCCACCGCATCCGAGGCCAGATAGCTGTTTTCGACATCCCGTTCCAGCAGGCCTTGCCGTTCCAGATAGCGACCCACCCGGTGGGCGATGGTGTGCGTCAGCTGGGTGAGCTCTGGGCTGGTCGGCGCCTTGACCCAGCGGAAACGCGCTGAGCCGTGGGATTGCTCGACATACACACCGTCGAGAAACAGCATGTGGAAGTGAACATTCAGATTGAGCGCCGATCCAAAACGCTGGATCAGGGTGACCGCGCCCGTCTTGGCCACTTGGTGGGTATGGCCCGCTTTCTTGACCAGGTGCGTGGCAATGACGCGGTAAACGATGCCCAGCACCCACCCCATGATCTCGGGCCGGCTGGCAAACAGGAAACGCAGCTGAAACGGGAAACTCAACACCCATTGGCGCATGGGCTGTACGGGCAGAACCTCATCGACCAGTAGCGCGGCGCTTTCGGCCATACGCCGTGCGCCACAACTAGGACAGAAGCCCCGACGTTTGCAGCTGAACGCAACCAGGTGCTCAGCGTGACACGACTCACAACGCACCCGCAGAAAGCCGTGTTCGAGACGGCCGCATTTGAGGTAGTCATCAAACTCGCGTTGCACATAGCCGGGCAGTTCCCTGCCCTGCGCCGCCAAATGGGCAGCGAACGTCTGGTAGTATTCTTCGACGATCCGATAGAGCAGGGTTTGCTCGGGCCGGTGACGCTGGTAACGACCAGTGTTCTCGTCCCGGCTGGCCATCCTGGCCGCCACTTGGGGCATGATCCGCATCCTTGCGATAGCCATAGCTAAACTCGGGTGCCTCGTCATCAGGCCCGAGGCGAATACTGCCAAAGCGTGACAACCCCAACCAGAGTGTAAAAATGACAAAGCCACTGGTCACTAATAAGTACAACCAGCCAAAGTCATCAGCGGTCGCATCCAGTGCTTTTTGCGCTAACTCTTGAACGCCATCAGGGTTACTGACTGTGGCAATTAAAAACAAACCAATAAAGAGTATTGATAGGTAAAAAACGGTTCCTACGTCTCCTAAAAGACGGTTTACCCATTGCTTAAACGTACTCATTACTTTCCTTAGAACTTACTATTTAACTAACTATTTCTTACAGGCAACCACTTGAACGACTGCTCCTTTACCCTGGTGATAGTTTCCTTCAGAGATTTCACGCTCTACTTCAGCACCTATTATAAAATCCAAACCGTTTAGTTCTTGCTGCAACCCTTCAAGCGACATAAACATATCTATTTGCGAGGCAGGAGGACCACCCACTCCATCCATGTCAATATGAGCAGCTGTATAGGCTTCTAGCATAAAGACGCCATTTTCTTTTAATGCAGCCACTGCCTGCTTATGCAATTTCAACCGTAACTCAAGAGGCACATGAGCGAAAATTGAAACGATGCCATCCCAAGCGTCTACGCCTAAATCATACTCATTTAAGTTGGCTACCACTGTGGTGATTTTTACACCCTGTTCAGCCGCCAATTTGTGTGCTTTTTCTAAGCCGACGCTAGACTGGTCAACCGCTGTAACGTCATAACCTTGCTTGGCTAAAAACACAGCATTGCGACCTTCACCTTCGGCTAAGCAAAGAACCTTACCTCCTTTAGGTAATTTAGAAAATTCGGCTTGTAATAAATAAAGGCACTCAAGATTTTTATGCTTATTTTTCTAATTGGGAAGCTGTTCTATTTACCCAAATATCGGAAGATGTTATTTTTGCCTTTAACGAATACGCAGCATTAATACGCGAAGACTTGTTTGTTGCAGATGACGAGGAATTTGAGGTTTTAGCAGTTATAAACCTCTCTCCAACTAAAGATGTTAATGGAAATTATGGTCTAATTTTTTATACCGCAATCGAAGACGAAGAGATCAATGAATATAATGCAGGTATGCTTTTTTCTGATATAGTGCTAGTTTACGATAATGGATATTTTAACACTGTTCGCTTTGAGGACATAATTGATGAAGATCAAGAAACAATATTGGATGAAGGCATTCATAATACAAGAATTGAGATTGAAGGTTATGAGTTTGAAATAAAAATTAAAACCATTTTAGATGAAATATCAAGCGATGATTTTTCAAAAAACTTGGCATTTAATAATAAAATTGAAATTGATATAGACTCTGAATCCGTTAAATTAGGCTCCACTTTAGAAGAAGTCTTAAGCGACATGAAACTAAGTTTATATCTAGGAATTTATTATATAAATCACCACAAACATTCTAATGTTCAAGTTACAAAAGATATGGTTGTTTCTTATGACATTGACACAGAAGGATACGGCTTTATAGTTATCAAATATACTGTTGATGAAAAAGATTATTTCACCTCAAAAACCTTTTTAGTTGCTAAAGATGGGGATGTAATACATGATTCACAAGTTATAATTAATATAGCCGATATGGATCTTTCTGACATAACTGATTATTCTGACATAATTGACTATGGTGTTAGCTATGCCTCATATGGTTCAATCAACAGAAATCCATTACTAATTGTGCCAATGGATTTGGATTTTTCGGGTCTAAAATTAGATTTTGAGGTACTAATTTACGATCTCTACGATTTTAATGAAATTTCAAATGAGTTTATTACCGTTTTAATAGGTGAGGATTTTGTATATGACAACACAAGTGTCGGTTTACAATGGATAACGATTAATGCAATCGACTCTAATGATGATACTTATGAATTCCAACTCTTAATTGCTGTCTACGATAACAATGATGAAAACTATGCAATACCTTATCTATCACATGAATTTGTCAATATACTAGGCGATTATAGGTTTCAAGAGGGATATGGTGTCGAAGGCATAAAATACGATGAAGAATCTCAAAAATTTCTTTATGCAGAATATATAGATATATATTATTGGGGAATTGATGAGCCTAAAACTTTTTACTTGTCCGAAACAAATTTTAAAAATGGCTTTTTTGCACTTACTCTAAATGTTTGGGGAATTGACGTAGACTTCACGGTGCCAGTATGAGAGTAAAATACTAAACATATTAAAATCTAATGTTTTGGTTAAATATTAACATATAAAAGTTGTGAAGAATTTAATAATCATCACATCTTTTTTTATGCAAATTTTTATTTGGTTTAAGATTTGTAACCAGTATTAGTAGTTTTTTATATGTAAAAACACCATTATTTTGTATGCTTGCTATATGTCCAATTTAAATGGCAATAGTTGACAAACTGTACGTTTCATCTTATAATTAATTATATAAACTATTAAAGATTATGCAATTAAAGGGAATTTATGGAAAGAAATATTAGGGATTCACAAAATTTCTTACACGATAAAAAATTAGTTAGTAGCCTTGTTGAAAATAGCAATATAAATAATACTGACATTGTATATGAAATAGGTCCGGGAAAAGGCATAATAACCGAACATTTATTAAGAGTAAGTAAAAGTGTAATTGCAATTGAATTAGACACCTCTTTGTATCAATTTTTAAAGCAAAACTTGAATAGTGAAAAACTAACACTTATCAATCAAGATTTTATGAACATAAAACTTCCTGATGGCAATTATAAAGTTTTTTCTAATATACCGTTTAATATGACGGGAGAAATCTTAACAAGATTACTAACAGCAATCAACCCGCCACAAGATATGTATATTATAATGCAGTACGAAGCAATGTTAAAATACGCAGGCACTCCATATTATAAAGACACATTAAAATCACTTATGTTCAAACCGTTATATGATATAAAACTGGCTTATGAGTTTTTGCCTTCAGATTTTAAACCAAAACCCAACGTGTCTATAGTTCTTGTGCATTTCCATAAAAAAGAATATTGTGATATAAAAAAAGCAACAATGTTAGAATATTGGGATTTTTTATCATATATGTATACTGCCCCAGGATTAAATTTTAAACAAAAAACAAAAAATATTTTTTCTTATGAACAGCAAAAACGTTTGAAAAAAATTATCAATTTAGATAGTGAACTAAATTTTTCCGATTGGACATATATTCAATGGATTAAAATGTTCGATACATATAAGCAGTTTGTATGCCAAGACAAGAAAAAACTCGTAGAAGGTTCTTATCAAAAACTTTTAAAAGAACAATCAAAATTAGAAAAAGTCCACAGAAGCAGAACTCAAAGATATTAAATAAAAGGGTACTTAATTGGAAAAAGGTTACTACTTATTTGCATATGTAGAGATAAACAAGTATGCCAATTTTTATAAAACAGATACAAAAAGGCACGACCAAAATATTTCACTTTGGGAATATGATGGTGGTAAATTGTCATTATTAAGATATTGGGAACTAGAGCGTTTATCCAGAATAAAACATCATAATAAAGCTTTTTATTCTGAAACTCAATTCAAAAATATTGTAAATGTTTTATTATCTGAATTTAATCTGCAATTATCAGATATAAAAGAGTATAGGAAGAATAAACGCCGTTTTTCTCCAAGTCCAGCCACTGTAGACCGCGAATGACGGCCTGCTTTGCCAGTGGGTGATTCTGAATCCGGCCCGTGTAGCCATCGATCCCGCCGAAAATTCACCCGTTTTTCCCGACAGCCGGGGCCAACCCAAGCCGCCGGCATAACGCATCCCTGCCGCGGCTGAATTACCGCAGCATCGTGATCGGAATCGTTTGGGACGGGTCAGGTAAACAGACCCGGCGACAGGCCAGCCGGTGGTGCCCGGCTCTCGGGCAACGGGCTGGACTCGTTGGTTTCGGCTTTTTGCTTCAGATGGTCGAGGATCTGCTTGATCACTACCGGATCTTCAATACAGGCAATCACCTTCATGGCACCGCCGCATTCGCTGCAAGTCTCGATGTCGATTTGGAATACACGCTTGAGCCGCTGTGCCCATTTCATCGACGCTCGCCGCCCAGCGGGTGTTGGCGGCTCATCCGATACCTTGACCTTTTTGCTCCCCTTGCCCCTCATGGCAGGTGTAACCAGGGCGCGGTGCTTGCTGTTGGGCGCAAACACCCCATGAAACCGGGTAAGGTTCACACGTGGCTTCGGCACCAACGCCGACAGTCTTGCGATGAAGTCCAGCGGCTCAAAGATCACATGCGTGGTGCCGTCCCGGTACGGCGTCTTAAGCTGGTAGCGCACGTTGCCATTCTTCGTGAGCGACAGCCGTTTCTCAGACACCGCCGGGCGGCTGATGTAGTGGCACAGCCGTTCGAGTTTGCTGCGCTCATGGGCCTTGGCCGCTACGCCGGCATGTAGCGAGAAACCGGCAACCTTACCGGGCATGTCACCAAACTGATCTTCCGGGTCGCAGGCGGGCAGTGTCTGCAGGGTGAACACCTTGCGCCCTGCCTGTGGCCCCACGGCGATGCGATACGTGATGGAATGCCCCAGCAGTGGAGTCATCGCATCTTCATCCACCGCATCCAAGGCCAGGTAACTGTTTTCAGCATCCCGCTCCAGTAGGCCTTGCCGCTCCAAATAGCGGCCGACCCGATGGGCGATGGTGTGCGCCAGTTGGGTGAGTTCGGCGCTGGTCGGCGCCCTGACCCAGAGGAACCGGGCTGTTCCATTGGGACGCTCAACGTACACGCCATCGAGGAACAGCATGTGAAAGTGAATGTTGAGGTTCAGTGCACTGCCGAAGCGCTGGATCAGGGTGACGGCACCGGTCTTGGCCGCTTGGTGGGTATAGCCCGCTTTCTTGACCAGATGCGTGGCGATGACGCGGTAAACGATGCCCAACACCCGGCCCATGACCTCCGGCCGGCTGGCGAACAGAAAGCGCAATTGAAAGGGAAAGCTGAGTACCCATTGGCGCATGGGCTGTACGGGCAGAACCTCATCGACCAGTAGCGCGGCGCTTTCGGCCATACGCCGTGCGCCACAACTAGGACAGAAGCCCCGACGTTTGCAGCTGAACGCAACCAGGTGCTCAGCGTGACACGACTCACAACGCACCCGCAGAAAGCCGTGTTCGAGACGGCCGCATTTGAGGTAGTCGTCAAACTCGCGTTGCACATAGCCGGGCAGTTCCCTGCCCTGCGCCGCCAAATGGGCAGCGAACGTCGGGTAGTATTCTTCGACGATCCGATAGAGCAGGGTTTGCTCGGGCCGGTGACGCTGGTAACGACCAGTGTTCTCGTCCCGGCTGGCCATCCTGGCCGCCACTTGGGGCATGATCCGCATCCTTGCGATACTGTGTTTTTATACAGTTTATCGCTCAGCTGCGAGATATTGAAGTCTCAGCTGTGATGCCAGCCAGTGCCAGACATTGCCTGTGAGTGCCAGTCACTCCCACTCTATTGTAAACAAGACATTTTTATCTTTTATATTCAATGGCTTATTTTCCTGCTAATTGGTAATACCATGAAAAATACCATGCTCAGAAAAGGCTTAACAATATTTTGAAAAATTGCCTACTGAGCGCTGCCGCACAGCTCCATAGGCCGCTTTCCTGGCTTTGCTTCCAGATGTATGCTCTTCTGCTCCTGCAGCTAATGGATCACCGCAAACAGGTTACTCGCCTGGGGATTCCCTTTCGACCCGAGCATCCGTATGAGACTCATGCTCGATTATTATTATTATAGAAGCCCCCATGAATAAATCGCTCATCATTTTCGGCATCGTCAACATAACCTCGGACAGTTTCTCCGATGGAGGCCGGTATCTGGCGCCAGACGCAGCCATTGCGCAGGCGCGTAAGC
>NZ_VOZC01000039.1:0-6836 GCF_013419975.1 Acinetobacter sp. YH12041
AATGGCTTATTTTTGTTCAAAAGTCATATTTTACCTCGGAGAAACCGGACATTTTTATTGGTGAGAATATAGACACTTTAAATGGGTTCTAACACTCTCGTTTCGTATAACAGCCATTATGTTAAATTGTAGTAAGAACTTTAATGCGATAGAGCAGAATGTATATGCAAAATAAGCTTGATAACATTATTCAAGAATTAAAAGAACTATCTGGGAATAGTCGTCTAAACATAGAACTACCTGATGATATTTTCATATCTGCTTATGAACGAAAAATAGGTTTTATTTTTCCAAAAGATTATAAAAAAGTTTTGAAAGAGATTAGCAATATCTTTTATGGAACAATTGAATTAGCGTCTCTTACAGATGAGAAAGAATGCTATCGAGGGCTATCTCAGATATTAAATGATGCTAGGGAGCAAGGTCTGCCAGAAGATTGGCTACCTATTTGTGAAGATAATGGTAGTTATTATTGCCTATCTCCTAATCATAAAATTAGATATTGGACAGCAGATGGATATAGCGATGAGCAGTGGGAAGATTTAGCAGATTGGATCAAGCAAGTTTGGATAGATGGAAATTAAGAATTTCTAAAATTAACATAATACACCTTATACGAAATGCTGTTTTTTATTTGTTTTAAATCATAGCCTTATATTGATGTTGAAAGCCCAAGTATGCGTACTTGGGCTTTTTCTTTGATTTATCACGTTCCACGCCTAATAAGTGATCAATGTTTCACAGTTTTAATTAGCCCAATTGAATAATCAGGATGCCTGGTCTTTTTCTTTTTGGCGTTCATCCAGCTCTTTTTTCAGCGCCTTGTGATCCTGGTACGATGCAATCAGCATGATCGGGATCAGCAGCGGGGCTACAATAATGCCCAGGGCAATGTCTTTCAGTTTCGGCATGATCTTTCTCCCTTAGTCATTATCAAAAACAGCATTCAGTACACGGCCAAATAAGCCACGTTTTTTGTGTTGTGGCACTGCCACATTTTGCAACGTGGCATGCTGTAGCGTTTGGGTGTGGTATGCCGTAGTTTCTTGCTGTGGCACTGCCACATTTTCTGCAACATTTAATTCATTATTCTTTTTATTATCATTGTCTTGTTGTGTTGTCGCATGCTGTGGCATGTCGGTGTCGCATGCCGTAGCATCTTGTTGTGGTGCTGCTGTGGCAGGTGCAACACTTTTTAGTTCAATGAGTGTTTGCATACGGTCAATTTGTTGCATTAACCGTTCTTCACGTTCTTGGTATTTTTTGACTTCATTTTCTAAATGGGCAATAAGTTTTTTTGTAGATTCATCACCTTCTTGCTTAGATGATTCAATTTTTTGAGGTGTTTGCTCAGGTTCTCCAAAGCATCGAATGACCTCTGCTAGATCGAATTGTCCATCATTGGAGCGTGATAAACGTCCATTACGTACAGCTCTGTAAATGGTTGATCTATCCACATGAAATTTTTTAGATACTTCACTTAGTGATAACTTAGCCATTTACGGTGTCCTTTTTATTTGATGGCATATATCCCACTTTTTTTAGGTATGGGTATAGTTCTTTTATTCGGTCAGGGTCTTGCAGCATCTCAGCAATACGAATAGCAAATTGCGGATAGCTTTCAGTTCCCTGGGAATAACGACCCATTTCAGGAAGTTCAGAAAGTTTATTGGCAAACATATGGCGTTGTGCATCAGTCATCTTTGTAAAGAAATCTAAAGTATTAGGATCTCTATCTACTAGAGGTGGAGAGTCCTTTTTTTTCTGTTTAAAGTTAAACGAAAAACCAGATATTGAGCGACCCCGTTTATGCTGCTCATACTTTACACAAATATCTGTATGTTCATTTATCTGCTTAATTGAAAGTTCTAGCACACGTTCTTTTAAGTGAGCCATCCGTAAATATTCATTATCAAGAACACCTAATTTTTTTCTGAACTCTTGTAGCTCGATAATTGGTGTTTTACCAGCACTTCGCCATTGAATTAGAAGCTCATATAAACGAATAGCATAAGCACTACTAAGGCTACTGACTTGTTGTAGTTCATATTTCGTAAATTGCTCTTCTAACCTGGTGATGAATGGAACGACAGCTGGAGCAAATATTAGGTCTACAGTCGCTTCATTGTCGTTATAAGCAATCTGAGAAACCCAGCGACTCATAACATTTCTGATATTCCCATTAGCCTTTTTTTCTTGATAACTAAACTGACGTGCAAAAAGATCTTTACAAGCATCTTTTAGAGCTTGATAGGCTGTATTGCGGTGTACGCCAAATTGATTGATATAACTATCAGCATGAACTTCTAATGGATCATTCGCATTAATACCTCTACCACTTTCACGTGCTTCAACAATGGCTAATAGTATTAAACGTTGTTCTACTAAATCTAAGTTATAGCTAGCATTTATTAAGGCATTATCTTTTACAACTAAATCTCTCATAGCCACTAATTTTTTATTGTGTATAAGTACACGTTAATATTATTTGTGGACTTATGCAAGGTAAACGTAGTCATATTGCAAGGTAAACGTGGACATATTGCAAGGTAAACGTGGACATATTGCAAGGTAAACGTGGACATATATCCTTTGAAAGTGTTGTAAATAAAGGCTTTCAGCATGTCTAAAAGCATTTAAAAACTTTAAAAATAATTAAAAGCCCAGGTAAGGAAAAATTGCCCTTGGTTTTCGCTACGCTCAAACTCTATTGAATCTCGCTTTCACTCGATTCGTCGGGGCAATTTTTGGTTGATCTCGTTGTGACTTCAATAAAAAGCAAAAGCACGATGAATTCGCTTCGCTCATAAAGCTTTTTTACTCGCTACGCTCGATCTAGGCTTAATTTTCTGCATGTGATTTACGCTTATTTAGGCTTCACAGCCTAAAAAGCTGTTTTTCAGAGAGTCTAAGCGCGAATTTCAGCGATTTCACTCGTAGACACTCGTTCTGTATCTTTCTTTATTAATCGAGCTGTCATCGCATTTAAAGGCGTTTTAAAGAGCATATGGTTTTTTAAATAAAATCTTTTCCTGCTGTATGCGGATCATAAGAAAAAGAAGGGGTTTGATTGATCAACTTTTGTTGATCTTTTTCTTTATGAGTTTCATTTTTTGGAGCTTCAATGTTATGTATTTTCCCCTGGTGCGGCGTTTTTTCGCTAATGCCCATTTTCTGCAAATTTCTTAATACCGCACTGTAAGAAATATGGTTGGCGAGATCGGGTAAATCGGCATGTATTTCTTTAACGGTGAATCCCGCTTTTAACCGTTTTTCTATTTCAGGCAAAGCCGCTGTGATAAATTTTTTTGCGCCATGTCGAGTAACCATTCAGATCTCCTCATTTCTGTTTTTTATGCGATTAAGTGCAATTATATGCGATCAAGAGCTTTTATATGCAACTATGTGCTTTTAAGTGCGATTATAGGATTTTATAAGCTTTTCATTTTTTTTATGTGCGATTATATGCGATTAAGTGCGAAACATAGTTAGGGTGAAACAGGCAAGATGTGTAATGTTGGTCAACATGCTAGCATTTTGACACCCATTACTCCTGCTTATTCGCTTTTCAAGCTCAACGTGGAATCTTGTCCTGCGGAGCTTTTGGCATAGCCAAATGACAATGGAAATGATGAAAATGAATGAAAAGAAAAAGCCAAAACGGATACGCCAAAAGATCATTAAAGTGGTCGTAACTGATGAAGAAAAAAAGCAGATTGAAGCAAATGCTGCTCAGGCTAATTTATCGGTTTCTCAATATGCACGTGATTTGGGTTTAAGCTATCAGCCCAAAAGTTTGATAGATGTTCAATCGTTTCAGGAAATTCGTAGCATAAAGGAGGATTTCAACAAGATTGGTGGTTTGTTGAAAAATCTTATGAGTGGTGAGGTTACTGATCCGAAAGAGATCCAAACAAAATTAAATGGCTTACTGTTGGACTTATCCAAAAATCAAAATTTGCTTGATCAGCTACTGACTAAAGTAAGATCCAAGATCAAGTTTTAAAAAAAGTGTATGGTCTGTTGCCTTGTATAGTGGCGTTAGCCGCCACTGCGTATAAGAGATTTTATGTTAAATCGATAATCAAAAAGCCCATGAAAGTAAGCCTTTTTTCATCCATGAGATTTACTTACTTCTTCTAAAATTTTGCTTTTTACCCAGTTTGAAAAATCTTTTTGATTTTCTACAAAGTGTAAAAGATCAGCCTCACTTTCCCGATTAAAACTTATACTTTTAACTTTTCTACTCTGCTTTTCATATTTTGCATTTATTGCAATTTTTCGCCAATTTGTTTGATCGACAATATCATAAGCAGCAGCGAAAACATTATTTGCATCATTTTCATCAATACAAACTTCAATATTTTCTGCATTGAAAATACGGATTTCATCCATTTCTATTTTTTTATTGGTAGATGAAGTGAACCCGAAAAATAAGGTAATACCATGTTTTGATGTTATTTCTATATTGCCAAAAGATTCATCAGTATTTGTATGAGATTGATCTAATAGAATTTCACAGCTAGTAACTCGCCAACCTGTTTCCTGTTGAAGTTGTGAAGCTAACATTGGAAGCATATGTAATCCATTTTTGTTTTTGATAGTAATACGATAATATTAATTTTTAATTTTTACAAGTTTATAGATGAGGATATAGACATTTGGTGGTGTTTCAAAAAGTATGCTGAAGAAAAAGCCGATTGGATTTTGATAAAATAGAGAAATGCAAATAACTCTAGCAATCAAATGTCCAACCTGCCTCAGTGATAGTATAAAGAAAAATGGCATCAAAGTAGATGGGAAACAAAACTATCAGTGCAAAGACTGTAAACGTCAGTTTATTGGTGACCATGCTCTGAGCTATCTAGGATGTCATTCAGGCATTACTCGAAAAATATTACAGTTGATGGTCAGAGGTAGTGGTATACGAGATATCGCTGAAGTTGAGCGAATCAGTATCGGTAAAGTTTTACGTACTTTAACCGAATCGACCTACCAAATTCAGCCTAAACAAAGTCATTATGAGTCTCTTGAAGTTGATGAGTTTTGGACTTTTGTGGGAAATAAAAATAATAAACAATGGCTTATTTACGCCTACCATCGAGAAACAGGTGAGATTGTTGCTTATGTTTGGGGTAAAAGAGACTTAGCTACAGTTCAACGATTGAAGGCAAAGCTTAAACAATTAGGTATTCACTACACCCGAATTGCAAGTGATCATTGGGACAGTTTCATAACTGCTTTTAAAAACTGCAAGCAAAGTATTGGTAAATTTTTTACTGTAGGTATTGAAGGTAATAATTGCAAAATAAGGCATCGAATTAGGCGCGGTTTTAGAAGGAGTTGTAATTTTTCAAAAAAGATTGAAAACCATTTTAAAGCTTTCGACTTAACCTTTTTTTACATCAATAATGGCTTCATTTAATGTCAGCATACTTTTTGAAACACCACCTTGTTGAGCTGGAGCGAAATTCTTTCAATTGCCAAGAATCTACTGATTCGTGGTATTGACCGAATTGTTTATAATAAGAGATATCTCCCTTAACCTCAACATTTCCCTTGTCAGGAGCTATATCATTGTTAATGATCTCCAACAACGTCGTTTTTCCACTTCCGTTTAACCCGACTACACCAATAATATCGTTCTTAAAAACAGTTAATTTATCAAAAGTAAAAAGAAGCTTGCCTCCAAAATATTTTTCTATTCCTCTCATTTTTATCAATTCCATACAATCGCCTCCCTTTCTAGCGATTAAGTTAATAAACATATTAAATCATTAATTAGTTTTTGTAGTTTAGAGAGTTTATTTCTTAGGGTTTCTATTCCTCAATTATTCCGTATCCTTCTGGTGCAGGAATCCCATGTTCCG
Organism: Acinetobacter sp. YH12041; assembly: GCF_013419975.1. Classification (NCBI taxonomy): domain Bacteria; kingdom Pseudomonadati; phylum Pseudomonadota; class Gammaproteobacteria; order Moraxellales; family Moraxellaceae; genus Acinetobacter; species Acinetobacter sp. YH12041. The sequence continues at coordinate 5,871 of NZ_VOZC01000039.1, forward strand.
AAGAACGACTGACTGATTCCCACTCTTTCCATGTAAATATACGTTTTTCTGCATTTTCAACAGCTAAATCATATACAAGGCTTCCCAGAACTAATCGGAGAGGCGGATTCTCACTATTAACCAGTTTCATTATAGCTTCGGCGGCTAACTTAGGATCACTATCCACCGATTCGTTTGAATATTGTTGGGCCAACTTTTCACGTAATGAATCATACTCTTTTTTCTGTGTAGTAAAACTCATTTTTAAGTATAGATTCGTCCAGTAACCTCCAGGTTCTACGATAGATACTTTTATACCAAAATGTGCAGCTTCTTGTGCTAAAGCCTCGCTAAATCCTTCTAAAGCAAATTTACTAGCGCTATAGATTCCCGACATTGGACCACTAATCAGTCCACCAATACTAGATATCTGGATAATATGACCTGATTCTTGTGCCCGCAAGTACGGCATAACAGCTTGACTTACCCATACTGTACCGAAGAAATTAGTTTCCATTTGGCTTCTAACTTCATCTTCACTAAATTCTTCAATCATTCCCATTACCATATTCCCTGCATTGTTAATGACAATATCGAGTCTTCCAAAATGTTTAATGGCAGTTTCCACTGTAGTCGAAACAGCACTTCTATCAGTAACATCAAGACTTAAAGGAAGTAACATTCCTTCAAACTGGCATTTTAACTCATTCAGTTTTTCAATATTTCTAGCAACACCAACAACCTTCTCTCCTGACTCCAATGCTTTTTTTGTGAATTCGTATCCTAGTCCACTGCTTGCACCTGTAATAAACCACACACGTGTATTTTCATTGTTATTAAATGTCATAAATAATCTCCTCGGTAGTGTTTCAAAAAGTATGCTGAAGAAAAAGCCGATTGGATTTTGATAAAATAGAGAAATGCAAATAACTCTAGCAATCAAATGTCCAACCTGCCTCAGTGATAGTATAAAGAAAAATGGTATCA
>NZ_VOZC01000040.1:0-6417 GCF_013419975.1 Acinetobacter sp. YH12041
CTATGTAGCAACAATTTTATTATGTTGCTATAACAACATAATAAATATTTGTTGTCAAATACCGAGGAAACGTTGCTATATAACCGAGGAAACGTTGCTATATAACCGAGGAAACGTTGCTATATAACCGAGGAAACGTTGCTATATAAAGCTTGAAAGCCTTGTAAATAAAAGGATTCAGCCATCTTAAAAACATTTAAAAGCTTAAAAATAATTAAAAGCATATTTCATGAAAAATTGCCCTTGGTTTTCGCTTCGCTCAAACTCTATTGAATCTCGCTTTCGCTCGATTCGTCGGGGCAATTTTTGATTCAACTTTTCGTGACTTTTAGAAAAAGCAAAAATACTCGGAATTCGCTTCGCTCATAAAACTTTTTATTCGAGCTTCGCTCGATACATCAGCATAAATCTCGAATCGCTTTGCTCTGTTCTTGTTGAGAATAGGCTTATGCAGCTTTGTAATCAGGGAAAAGACTTCTGGAATTTTAATTTTGGGACGTCACTCGTAGACACTCGTTCGGTTCTTAAAAGATAAGCATGAAAACATAGTCTAATTTGCTCTCATTTGCGATTTTTAGCCCCTATTTACCATTTTATAAGTATATGGGTGCTTTTCATTTAAATGAGCCTTAAAAACGCATTTAAAAGCGATCTTCAATCATATTTAAAAAACTGGGTTCTAGCTTTTGAGATTTTTTCATTTTTGATCAGCAGATCAGAATGCACGCTTACGCGTTTCTCTTTAAGAAACTTAAATCAGATATCTTCAATTGGCTTGATTGCACCAGTTTTTAATGTAGTTCTTACTCCTGAATATCATTTAAAAAATTAGTCATGACAAAGAAAAATAGGGGAAATGCAAAGAATTGATTTCTAGGGCAGGATAGGCAGCAGCCGTTAAAATTGCCATTTTGTCACCCAGACTCTAAAATGAAGCTGCAAAATATCACTTTGCTTACGGAATTAATCATGACTAAAGACAATAAGATTTCTTTTAGAGTTGATCGAGCGGTGCTTGATTGGTGGGAGGCAAAGTGTGAGAAGCAAGGCGTTAAGAAAGGTGAGCCATTTCAGAAAGCTTTAGAAACTGCTTATAAAAAAGAAAATGATCCTGCATTTTCTGGACAGGATTTTTCCTTGCATCTGGATAATGATTTAGCTGAAAAAATCTTTAGTTTGGCCCAGGCGGAGCAGCAAGATCCGAATGAATTGATCATGGAGCTGTTAAGAGAAAAAATTGCTGAAAGGGAGAAAGTAGAAGACACGATCGATGTTTTTGAAAAAACCACACGCAAAGAATTAAGAATTAAACCAAGTTTATTAAAGAAAATTGATGAAAGAGCAGCCCTAAGCAAAATGAAGACGAATCAATATATTCTGTCTGTACTTACCGCAAACGTCACAAAAGATGCTCATTTTTTTGGGCAAGATGAAGCTCATTTGCTAGGAGACTCTAATGGGCAATTATCAGCTCTAGGACGTAATCTCAATCAGATGGCGAAAGCTATGAATCAAGGTATTTATGAGGCATATGACCGTGATTTTGTGGGTCGCATTCATGAACTCATCAGAGCTCATATACGTCACGTTTACAAACTGTTAGAACAGAATAAGAGAAGATGGGAATAAAAGTTTAGTCATGACTAAATTTCGCATAAGAGATTTTATGTTAAATAAGATGGAACTTAGACAAAATTTTATTAATAGTTATGCATTCTGCACAGTTAGTTTTAGACCTAAAGCATTTACTACACGATTAATCGTATCAAAACGAGGTGCTGAATCTTGACGGAGTGCTTTGTAAAGTGCTTCACGTCCAATTCCTGCTTCTTTAGCGATTTGAGTCATACCACGAGCTTTAGCAATTACACCAAGTGCATGAGCTAGTTCAGCAGGGTCATTCTCTTCAAGAACCATATTAAGATACATTACAATATCTTCTTCACTCTTAAGTGCTTCTGCCATGTCAAAGCTAGGTAGATCAGCTATTTTAACCATTTTTCAATCCTCTAAAGATTTTGATAAATCAACAGCTCGTTCTATATCCTTTTGCTGTGTAGATTTATCACCACCTCCAAGCATCACAATGATTACATCACCATGTTTGATGTAATACATGCGCCAACCTGGTCCGAAGAACTCTCGCATTTCCCAAACACCTTCTTGAAGATGCTTTACATCGCCCCAATTACCACGCTGAACCTTATCTAATCTTCGATTCAGTTTAAGACGGGTCATACTGTCTTTAATGCTATCTAGCCATTCATCAAATTCAGGGAGACGTTTAATCTCGGTCATGAAAGTTCCTCTTTATTGTATTCGATCGAATACACAACATTATAATGAATATATTTTATGAGTAAATGAAATAATAAGAATATATTTTATCAATTGATTATTTAATAACCTATGTTCTTGGCAAAAGGTATCAAACCTGCTCATAAAAAAGCCGACTTGTTTCTAAGTCGGCTTTTTACTGTTTTTGAAGTCAGTCAAAATTTTATAACTATATGAAAAACAATAATATTTTAAATTGCGTTTCGTATAAGCTCTATTATGTTAAATAATTAAGGATAAAAGCTTTATTACTAAATAGAACAGTTGCTTAAAGCAGTATAGAGTTAAGTTTGCATTTTAATATCAAGTTGTCTTTCAGCACCGATAATCACCATACGAATCCCATTTTCAAAAATGTCATCCGCATTCATATTTTGTAAGGTATTCACTCCTTGGAGCATGAGTGGATATATAGTTGGATCGGCTTCGAATGGTGGGTCTGATCTTATTTCTTCTTGCTGCTCCTCAAGGACCCACCCAACAATAAACCTTCCTAATGTCATAAGTAATGCAACTGCTTCAACAGGAGAAAACCCAGCATGAGATAACAGCGCAACTTGGGCCTCAATCGTGTTGAAATGTCCTTGACTGGGGCTAGTTCTTGCATGTAGACGAGCACCATCACGGTAAGCTAGTAGTGCTCGACGAAAGCTTACAGAATTAGCGAGCAACCAATCTTGCCATGTCATCCCATCGATGGGTAAAGAAACTAAATGGTGTTCATTTATAATGGTTTCCGCCATTGCTTCCATTAACAAGGATTTATTCTTGAAATGCCAATATAGAGTTGGAGATTTAATACCCAATCGTTGAGCTAGCTTGCGTGTGGTTATTGAATCTATGCCTTCTTCATTCAACATATCCAATGCGGTACGCAGGACTATTTCACGTGTCAGACGTTGAGGTGCAATATCTTTTTTACTCATAAATCTATCACTGATAGGGAGTGTGTGAGAGAATATTAATTCTATCATTGCTAGAGAAGGCATTTGTGAAGAAATCATTGAGCGTGATTTTAATCACTATATTTCTGGATGCTGTTGGGATTGGTTTAATTATGCCGATCTTGCCTGAATTATTACGGTCATTGGCTGGAGCTGAAGCAGGCGGTGTTCACTATGGTGCTTTATTAGCTGTGTATGCTCTGATGCAGTTCATTTTTGCACCTATCCTTGGAGCGTTGAGTGACCGATTTGGACGTCGACCTGTATTAATTATTTCAATTGCTGGTGCAACGGCTGATTATCTCCTAATGGCTGCTGCTCCTTCTCTATTGTGGCTATATATTGGTCGTATTTTTGCGGGAATTACAGGTGCCAACATGGCTGTTGCAACAGCTTATGTTTCAGATATTACTCCAGCCCATGAGCGTGCAAAAAGGTTTGGTCTCCTTGGAGCTGTCTTTGGTATTGGGTTTATAGCGGGTCCGGTAATAGGTGGAGTTTTGGGTGAATGGAACTTACATGCACCGTTCTTTGCTGCTGCTTTTATGAATGGGATTAATTTAATAATGACAGCAGTCTTATTAAAAGAATCAAAACACAGCAATAAAATGACTGAGAAGGTTCAGGAGCAATCAATATTAAAGAAATTATCCTATTTTATCACTCAACCTAATATGGCTCCATTGCTTGGTATCTTTTTAATTATCACATTGGTTTCACAAGTCCCCGCAACTTTATGGGTTATCTATGGGCAGGATCGTTATGGCTGGAGTATATTTATTGCAGGTGTTTCCCTTGCTAGTTATGGAATATGCCATTCTATTGCACAGGCTTTTGCTATCGCCCCTATGGTAAAGAGGTTTGGAGAGAAAAATACGTTGTTATGTGGAATAGCTTGCGATGCAATTGGTTTACTTCTTTTATCTATTGCTGTTGAAGAATGGGTGCCTTTTGCGTTGTTACCATTGTTTGCCCTTGGTGGAGTAGCCGTTCCTGCTTTGCAAGCAATGATGTCCAGAGGTATTAGTGATGAAAGACAAGGTGAATTACAAGGGCTATTAAGCAGTTTTAATAGTCTGGGGGCTATAATTGGTCCTGTATTAGTTACTAGCCTCTATTTTATGACTCAGGCATCAGCTCCTGGAATGGTATGGGCATTAGCTGCAATACTTTATGTAATCACCCTACCCTTATTGCTTAAGTATCGCCTGAATAAATATTCTGGAGTTCCATAAAATATTTAATTTATTGGTTTAAAAACTAATGGATTCTATAGTTTATCTAAAATTAACATAATACACCTTATACGAAATGCTTGAATTTTCCTTATAAGCATCAATATCTTAGTCAAAGCCGTTCTAGGGTTCAGCGCACTGGAACGGCTTTTTAATGACTTTTCACGTTCCACGCCTAGTATTTGATCAATGTTTCACGACTTTATTCATATTAGTTAAACAATCGTGGTTAATCATAGGGTCTAAAAAAACGGCTCCAAAAGCCCCTTTTTTCCGGTTCCTGTTCAATGTGCTCCGGTACTGGAATCCGTTTATTTTCCCTCTGCTCTGGAGTAGTCAATCCGTCATGTTTAGGCTCAGTCGTGTCTGGTTCTGGTTGTGCTGGAGCTGCATTCGATTGAGGCGGTTCTTGATCGGTAAACGTAGTCATATTGGTTTTTGGGGCTTCCAATAAGCGCTGCATCGTTTCAATCTGGTTTTGATAAAAGGATTCCCGGTCTTTGGCATCCAAAAGCTGATTTTTTAGCATGTCTATTTGCTGTCTAAGCAGTAAAACTTCTGCCGAATTTGGACTGTCTATTTTTACAGGTTCTTTTACATCCTGTTTTTTAACTGGCTCCCCAAAAACACGGATAGCCTCTGCTAGATCAATCTTATTTTCAGAATTTTTGCTTAAAATTCCTTTCTTTATATTGTTATAAATCGTTTGTCTATTGATATTGTAAAGCTTGGAAAGTTCAAGAACTGTAAGGGTTTTCATTCAGTAAACCTATGCCTAAACTTGTAAAAAGTTACAGTCTATTAGACTGTCTAATAGACAAATGATCAAGTTTAAATTCTAGGCAGGCGCAAAGCCAACTTTTTGAAGATAAGGGAATAATTCTTTGAATTTTTCACTATCCTGAAGCATTTCAGCAATACGTATAGCAAATTGTGGATAGCTTTCTGTACCCTGAGAATACTTCCCCATTTCTGGTAGTTCAGAAAGTTTACTAGCAAATAAATAGCGTTGCTTATCTGTCATCCTCGAAAACAGATCAGTTGTATTAAGATCTCTATTAGTTTCTATAGATCGAATAGTTGCTTTCTTTGGCTTAAAGCTAAAAGAAAATCCTGAGATTGAACGACCTTTTTTATGCTGTTCGTATTTAACAGTGATATCTGAAAATTCGTTGATTTGGTCTACTGCAATATCTAAAACACGTCTCTTAAATGCTTCCATTCGAGTGTATTCGTTAACACCTATACCAAGTTGACTACGAAATTTATTTAATTCATAAACAGGCGTTTTGCCTACAGACTTCCATTGCATTAAGAGTTCATAAAGACGTACTGCATAAACGCTTTTGAAGTCAGCTGTTTTTTTCAAATGATAACTAGTAAAGTACTGTTCAAACCCATCTATTTTAGTGACATGTTCAATTACCACACGAGTTAAGGTAACTAAAATTCTTCCTTCACCTTTCCGATAATTAGCATCTTGAATCCAGCGACTTTTTGTTAAAGTTCCATCTTCATTGGTAATCGTGAATTGTCTTTTAAAAAGAGAATCTTCTGCTTCAATTAACGCTAAATAAGCTGCATCTGGAGAAACGTTAAATGCTTTAGCATATCTAAGAGCATCTAATTCTAAAGGTTCATCTGTTGATAATCCTTGCCCAGTCTCACGAGCATCTACAATTGCAAGCTGAAGTAAACGGGTTTCGCTTAAAGTAAGTGTCTGTAAAGCTTGTACAAGTCTATTAGATTTTACGACCAAGTCTGTCATGTCATTCTATGTAGCAACAATTTTATTATGTTGCTATAACAACATAATAAATATTTGTTGTCAAATACCGAGGAAACGTTGCTATATAACCGAGGAAACGTTGCTATATAACCGAGGAAACGTTGCTATATAA
>NZ_VOZC01000041.1:0-5560 GCF_013419975.1 Acinetobacter sp. YH12041
GAGAATGTTATGAGCCGATGGGTACAGCGTGTGTCCTATGTTGAAAATGAAGCCCTTGTCCGTATCAGGTTTTCAGATGATGTTGTGCCACTGATCACCAACCTAGAGAAGCATTTCACCAGTTATGAACTGGAGCAGGTAAGTAGCCTAACGAGTGCCTATGCCATACGTTTATATGAACTACTAATTGCATGGCGTAGCACTGGGAAAGTATCAATGCTTGAAACTAAGGAATTGAGGTCAAGACTTGGTGTATTGGACACAGAGCATCAACGGATGGAATCGTTTAAAAGACGAGTATTAGAGCCTGCTATTCAACAAATTAACGACCATACCGACATTAAGGCAGAATACGAGCAACATAAGCGAGGACGTTCAATCATTGGGTTTTCATTCAGCTTTAAACAGAAATCCAAGCCTAAAACAATCAACCATGAACGAGATCCAAGCACGGTTGATATGTTCTGCAACTTGTCAGACAGTCAGATAAATACTTATAGCTCAGTATTGTCTAAAGTCCACAGTATCAGCGACCTAGCAGGGAATAAGGACTATCAAGCATTTGCAATATGGATTGCCAATATTTTACGTGACCCGTCCAGTGTGCGAGAAGAAACGGCAAAACGCATATTCAAGGCATTGCGAACAGAAACAGATTTTAAAGGTTAAATGGGAGTATTACTAATGACTGATTTATCAAAACTAAGTGAAACCGAGCTATTAGCTATCTGGAATAAAGATAATTTTGGACTGAAAGGTCAACTATACAAACTAGAACAAGAGTACATCGAAGCCAAAGAAATATTGGATAACTGGCAGAATAAAGACCACCCACTTTATGAACGTCATCAAAGTTGTGTGGATGGTCTTATTACAAGGATTGAGCGTATAAAACAACAACTAAACAAATGCGAATAATCAGAAAAAATCTGTCTCGCCCTATGAGATAGTGTTTTCATCCTGATTGCTTTTAGATCGTTTTGACCGTAGCTCGTTTGCTTTATTCATCATCGAGCCAGCCATACGTCCACCAGTCGTAGAACCACTTAAACGACTACCAAGGTCACTTTTTAAAGCAGAACTCATATTCATGGCCATATTACCAGCCATAAAACCAGCTTTACCCATTGCACTCGATGGGCCTGTGCCAGTTGCTTGAGCCGTTTTAAGCTGTTCACTTGCCAACGCTCCAGCGCCTTTTGTAGCCATAGACGCACCAGCTGCACCAGCAGCAGCGCCAGCTGTCGCAGCAGCCACAGCACGTAGGGCAGAAGTTAAAGCAGCACCACTTCCAATAGATGAACCGTTAATCACACCTTGGAGCATATCAGGCACAATTTTGGTTAATGCCAGCAGTACCACACTACAGCCAATCATACCGACCAAACTTACATTGTCTTCAACATTAAAGCCCGTAGCCCACTCTTGGATAAAAGTAAGTCCAAGACCTGCAATCAATTGTAAGATAAATATTTTTGCACCGACTGAAACAGCATATTGAATAGTTTTCAAGGCATAGTCTTTCGTCCATTGCGAACCTGCAAACCCCATCATTAAGACACTAGCTGACACCACGATATACATTTCAACCAACGCCAAAACCAAGAACGCACAAATCAAGGCAAATGCAATCATGATAATGATTGAAGCAATCAGCATCCCCAATGAATCAATAGGCGACCAAGCACTTACCGAGTTTAAAATCTCTTGGACGATCTTCCAGCCGTTCACAAAAAAATCTGAGGGTGTAAGCAGACTGTAGCCACTGGCGGTAGATGCAGCCTGCCTGAAGCTATTTACAATCGCTTCAGCGAACGTTGCTGAGTTCATCAAAAGCCATGACATAAAGCCAGAATCAAAAAATTATTATGTGATCAGATTTCTTTTCTGCTCAAACTGCTCTTCAATTTTTGAACTCAAAAAATTGACAATAGGCTGCAAAGCATAATGCTCCTCTTGCCAATTTTGTTTGCCGATTTCCCCTCTATATTCCTGTATAAGTCGCTGCAATACGAATTTCTGCTCATCAGAAAGCTGAGACATAACCCATCGTGCAGCATTGTCTTTTGAAGCAATATCCTTCATCACTAAACTAAAATAGATCCGGCATAAAGCTAAAATCTGGTTTCTTTCATCTGCATCCTCATCCCAATGCGCTACAATTTCGGGATAAGTGTCAGACATTGCTTGCCATAGTTCTTGATCAGAAATTTCAGGTGCCCATTGGTTTAAAGCTGGCCCAAATAAAACTGTATGATGAGATCTCGCTTTTCTAAGCAATATACTAATATCTGGGTCTTTCTGTGAGCTCAATATTCCACCTTCTTTAAGCTCTTCACGCAGCCATTCACCAAATTGCATTTCATAACTTAAAGGATAAATTCCAGACTGAATCTCATCTTTTAATAAAATAGTAACTTCTAATGGCCTTTGTAATTCCCCAACAGGCTGTGAAATTTTTAGTAATTCTTGTGCAAGCTGCTCACGTAAAGCAGAAGTTAATGGTTGAGTGACCACGACCAGTACATCAAGATCACTTTCTGGCCCTAAACCACCGTCAACAGCTGAACCATAAAGATAAATTGCAAATAATGATTCCGCTAAAAGCTGCTGTAATTTTTCTTGTAGATATTCTAACTGAATTAAATCAGGCATCACTCACTCCTTTAATGGAAGATTAAATAATTCTCTATCTCGATTTTCGGTTAAGTATTTATCGAGTTGAGCCATTAACTTTTCATGAGCAACAGTGTCATTTTCGACGATTTTTAACATACAAGAGCCGATTAAAATCTTACGTCTTGTATCATTCTTTCGTTCTAACTCTTTTTGCTTAGAACGTTCACGAGCTACAGCAGCTTGTTTTTGAGCTTTTAACTGTTTTAACCGCTCTTGTTGCTTAGAAATTTGTTGTTCCAATGACTCAATTTTCATCTTTAACATACCTTTCAAATAGAGGAAATCCCCCTAAATCATAAGCGCACTTGAACATTGCTTTCAAGTTGCTATATGATTGTTGTGGGTTTTCCCGAAGGGCGCACTTTCCCAAACTAAAGTTTGGAGTGCGTAAGGGGACACCCCTTAACCCCGAAAAAAAATTTTCAATTTTTTTTTAAAAACACTTGTCAATGGGACTTTACATCGTGGCTATTTTTCACTTTTCAGTAAAAAATATTAGTCGATCAGATGGTCGAAGTGCTGTTGCGTGTGCTGCATATAGATCAGGGGAAAAATTGAAAGATGAACGCTATGGAAAAGAGCAGGATTACACGAAGAAAACAGGCATAGAATTTAAAAATATCTATGCGCCTGAAAACACCAAAAAAGAATTATTAGATCGGGAAACGCTTTGGAATACGGTCGAAACCATTGAAACTAGAAAAAACTCTCAATTATCAAGAGAATTTGAAGTTGCATTTCCTTGTGAATTAAACCAAGAACAACGAGAGAAGATGCTCAATGAGCTATGCGGAAAAATTGTAGAACGTCATAAGGTCGTTGTTGATGCAGTCATTCATGCCCCACATACCGCAGGCGGAAGTGATGACCGCAACTATCACGCCCACATCATGCTCACTACACGCAGCATTAACCAACAAGGCGACCTTGATAAAAAAACGAGAGAATTTAACGACAACGGCAAACAAGAAGTCGAACACTGGAGACAACAGTTTGCGGAACTCTGCAATCAATTTCTTGAACAGGTTGGCAGCCATGAGCGTGTCGATCACCGCAGCTACAAAGAGCAAGGTTTAGATTTAGAAGCCACACAGCATGAGGGTTCTACAATTACCCAACTTCGCAGACAGGGCAAGGACACTGAAATCAGTTTAAGTAACGATGCGATTAAGGCTAGAAATACAGAACGCCAATTAATTAAAGGACTTGAGCAAGAAATTTTAGCCACAGAACGCCTTGTTCATGACTTGGAACAGACCAGGGAAAATTTAGACCAGGAACAACGCCAAAAAGAAAAAGACCAGGAACAACGTTCCCCTGAAGAATTAACCAAAATTGCATATAGCGTTATTTCGCAATATAACGACGCTATAGCCACAGAAGCGAAAAACATAGCGTCATCTATCCAAAAAACAGAAATCGAGCAAATAAACGCTGTTTTGGAGCAAATAGAGCTATCTAAAAGCGATATTAAACACCAAAAAGAAGAACTAGGAAAAAGACCCCTGTTTTTTGGCGGAAAATGGGATACAGCAAATGCTGAAATTCAGAAGCAGTTGAACCAGCTGGAAGAACAAGAACGAGAATTGAGGAATAACTCCCCTCGATTTGAGCCTGAACGCTATACAGATCGGGCAAAACTGACTGTAAACAAGGCTAATCCAAACCTAAAAGCTAAATATGACCGAGCAAGAAATTATCTTGAGCGAGAACAACAACGGAAGTTAGCCGAACAGGAAAAACGAAAACAAGAAGCCAAAGCCATACAAGAACAAGAAAAACAGGCATTTTTTGCACGTAAAGCCTTGCGTGAACAAGGTAAGCATGAAGAAGCCAACAAGATGCTTGAAGCCGAAAAGCGGAATAGACCACGTTCAAGATAGGTATATCTATGGTGCAAAATATATGATTTTGCACCATAGATATACCTATTCTTTTTGGTGTTTATTAAAATTATCTAAACAATACATGGTTTTACAGAGCGAGTGTCTACGAGCGAACTAGCAATATTCGACCCTCGACCCTCTGAAAAACCGCTTTTAAATGACTTGAACCCTAGAAAATCTATATTTTCATGTTGAAATCTGCACCTAGACCGAGCGAAGCGAGCATAAAGCCTTATGAGCGAAGCGAATTCATAGTTGCTTTTGCTTTTAGATTTCACAAACAGGATTAACCGAAAAATTGCCCCTCGAAGCGAGCTTGCGAGCTTCAATAAAGTACGAGCTTTAGCGAGTACATAGGGCAATTTTGACCCCTCCCCTCTTTTTTAATTTTTTTATTTTTTTTAATTTTTAGGGTGACTGAAATCCTTATATAGCAATGGTTTCAGACTTTATATAGCAACGTTTATCTTGCAATATAGCAACGTTTATCTTGCAATATAGCAACGTTTATCTTGCAATATAGCAACGTTTATCTTGCATATTACAACATTGTTATATAATGTTGCTATAACAACAAAATTCGAATAAGTTGCTATGTATGAAAAAAGACCTAGTCGTTAAGGATAATGCGCTGATCAATGCCAGTTATAATTTAGACCTTGCAGAACAACGCCTAATCCTTTTAGCAATACTGGAGGCGAGGGAGTCTAATATCCCTAGTGACCGTGATTTAACTATCCATGCAGAAAGCTACATTAACCATTTCAATGTCCATAGAAACACCGCCTACAAAGTCTTAAAGGATGCTTGCAAAAACTTGTTTGAGCGTCGCTTTAGTTACCAAAAATTAACGGCTAAAGGCAATCTTGAGAATGTTATGAGCCGATGGGTACAGCGTGTGTCCTATGTTGAAAATGAAGCCCTTGTCCGTATCAGGTTTTCAGATGATGTTGTGCCACTGATCACCAACCTAGAGAAGCATTTCACCAGTTATG
>NZ_VOZC01000042.1:0-5420 GCF_013419975.1 Acinetobacter sp. YH12041
AAGAAAAATCAATTACAGCATCTTCGATAAATTAAGTCAGCTTAACCAGCGAGAGATTGTTGAGAATAAACGTTTAGGTGCAGTTCTCAATCATATTCAACAACAGCATGAAGAATTGGAACAGCAAAACAAACGTAATCGTTCTCAATCTATGCCAAGCAGACGTGCACAGAAGACAGTAATCAAAGAACGAAATCTGAATCCTGTGCTTGACTTGGAAATGTCTGTATAGGACATTTCTATTTGGTTTTAAGGTAGGACATTACTACTTAGGAATAACAGCGTTATAATTCTCTATAGAAATCAATGCTGTAGTTTCTAGTTGATAGCCCATCTTCCCCAAGGTGGGCTTTTTTTATGATTTTTCACGTTCCACGCTTATTATTTAATCAAAAGACCTCTTGCGAAAGTATAGTTTATCTAATTTTTGAATTGGCTAAAACCTCATAAAATATAGCTTTTGGCTGCTTAAAATTTGACTAACGCAAGAATTCTAAAGTTTCTCAACTTTGATTAGCTCAAATAAATACCATTTCTCTTTTTCTAGGTCTCTTTAAATCACGAATTATGTAACTATAGAGTATAGCCTAACGGAACAAAATAAAGTCTTAAAAAGCAACTCAAAAACCGTATTTATAGACTTAATATTTAATTTCGGTACAATATGTATTTAATTATCTAAACTCTAACGGTACAGAATGCCTAATCAGGTCGGATATATTCGAGTCAGTTCAACTGAACAAAATACTGAACGTCAATTAGATGGAATCAGCCTGGATAAGACCTTTACTGAAAAGGCAAGCGGTGGTAGCCGTGAACGTCCTCAGTTAAATGCAATGCTCGACTATCTGCGTGAAGGTGATACGGTGCATGTTCATAGTATTGATCGTCTGGCACGTAATACAAATGATCTGAACGAAATTGTGAATAGTCTGAATGATCGTGGTATAACCATTATTTTTCATAAAGAGAATTTGACCTTCAGTCATGATGTAGCACAATCGGCAATAAATAAACTCATGTTTCAGATGCTTGCTGCATTTGCAGAGTTTGAACGCTCCATGATCCGTGAGCGTCAAAAGGAAGGAATTGCAAAAGCCAAAGCGAAGGGCTTATATAAGGGAAGAAAGCGGAAGGTTGACTATGTTGAAATACGAAAAGCAATGGCTGAAGAAAATTCAACATTTAGAGGTGTTGCAGAAAAGTTTAAAGTAGGGATAGCAACAGTACAAAGAGCTTTAAAAGAAGAAACTAATAATCAATAAGGTTGATTAATGAAGACGCTTAGATATTCAAATTTAGAAAAGATCATGACCATTTATACTGAAATTTCTACTTATATTACATTTCATAATGCGACTGGTTTAACAGATATAAATAAATCAATGGAAGATTTTTGAACCGTACCGGGTTTGTCGGAGACCAAGCTTTCTGAGAGAATGTCCCGATGAAAAAAGTAAAATATACCCCTGAAATCAGAGAAAGAGCGGTTCAATTATTGATTGAATCCGAGAAAGATTATCCATCGAATTGGGCTGCGATCACCGCTATTGCTCCCTGAGCAGTATACTGCGCAAGGGTTGTACTCCTGAAACACTACGTGTTTGGTATCAAAAATATTTAGATAAACAAAATCCAGTTAAAGTACAGCAGCTTTCAGACCAAGAACGTATCAAACAACTCGAACGCGAAAATAAAGAACTGCAACGCGCCAATGAAATTCTACGTAAAGCAGCCGCTTTTTTCGCCCAGGCGGAGCTCGACCGCCCACACAAATAATGGTGGATTTTATCCATAATAATAAAGAGCTGTACGGAGTCGAGGCGATTTGTAGAATTTTACCGATCGCACCTTCAACCTATTACCGGACTCTAGATCTCTGTGAAAATCCAGAACATCGAGCAAAGCGAGATTTACATGACTTGCATCATGCTGAGGAGATTAAACGAATTTGGAAGGAAAGTTCAGGTCGGTATGGTGTACGTAAAGTCTGGCAAAAACTGAAACGTGAAGGCTATATTATTGCGCGCTGTACTGTTGCTCGATTAATGCAAAAGCTAGGTATAAAAGGTGTTTGGCGTGGTAAGAACAAACAAACCACCCGTAGCCGAGATGATCAAAAACGAGCGGATGACTTGGTAAAACGTAATTTTACTGCTGATCATCCTGACCAACTGTGGGTGAGTGACTTTACGTATATTCAAACAAATTCAGGCTGGGTTTATACTGCATTTATTATTGATGTGTTCTCACGAGCAATTGTTGGATGGAAAGTATCGACACGGATGAATACAGATATGGTGCTCGATGCATTGGAGCAAGCATTTAGGGCGGCAGAGGGGGCTGGAACGCTGAGTGCGCCCATGCCGCATTGCAAAGCAAAAGATAATCGGATAAAATGTAGCAATTCATATTCGTAAGCGTGGAGTAATCAGATGGGAAATTCCAAGTCAGCAGACAAGTAAGCCGCAACAACCAGTATTGTTGTTGCGGCGCTCTGTAAGGCTAGTCTCATCTGATTGCTGACGAGCAGACGTCGCCCGGTATTCCTTAATCGAGGGTTGATTCGTCATGACCACCACACGCCCCGCGTGGGCCTATACGCTGCCGGCAGCACTGCTGCTGATGGCTCCTTTCGACATCCTCGCTTCACTGGCGATGGATATTTATCTCCCTGTCGTTCCAGCGATGCCCGGCATCCTGAACACGACGCCCGCTATGATCCAACTCACGTTGAGCCTCTATATGGTGATGCTCGGCGTGGGCCAGGTGATTTTTGGTCCGCTCTCAGACAGAATCGGGCGACGGCCAATTCTACTTGCGGGCGCAACGGCTTTCGTCATTGCGTCTCTGGGAGCAGCTTGGTCTTCAACTGCACCGGCCTTTGTCGCTTTCCGTCTACTTCAAGCAGTGGGCGCGTCGGCCATGCTGGTGGCGACGTTCGCGACGGTTCGCGACGTTTATGCCAACCGTCCTGAGGGTGTCGTCATCTACGGCCTTTTCAGTTCGATGCTGGCGTTCGTGCCTGCGCTCGGCCCTATCGCCGGAGTATTGATCGGCGAGTTCTTGGGATGGCAGGCGATATTCATTACTTTGGCTATACTGGCGATGCTCGCACTCCTAAATGCGGGTTTCAGGTGGCACGAAACCCGCCCTCTGGATCAAGTCAAGACGCGCCGATCTGTCTTGCCGATCTTCGCGAGTCCGGCTTTTTGGGTTTACACTGTCGGCTTTAGCGCCGGTATGGGCACCTACTTCGTCTTCTTCTCGACGGCTCCCCGTGTGCTCATAGGCCAAGCGGAATATTCCGAGATCGGATTCAGCTTTGCCTTCGCCACTGTCGCGCTTGTAATGATCGTGACAACCCGTTTCGCGAAGTCCTTTGTCGCCAGATGGGGCATCGCAGGATGCGTGGCGCGTGGGATGGCGTTGCTTGTTTGCGGAGCGGTCCTGTTGGGGATCGGCGAACTTTACGGCTCGCCGTCATTCCTCACCTTCATCCTACCGATGTGGGTTGTCGCGGTCGGTATTGTCTTCACGGTGTCCGTTACCGCGAACGGCGCTTTGGCAGAGTTCGACGACATCGCGGGATCAGCGGTCGCGTTCTACTTCTGCGTTCAAAGCCTGATAGTCAGCATTGTCGGGACATTGGCGGTGGCACTTTTAAACGGTGACACAGCGTGGCCCGTGATCTGTTACGCCACGGCGATGGCGGTACTGGTTTCGTTGGGGCTGGTGCTCCTTCGGCTCCGTGGGGCTGCCACCGAGAAGTCGCCAGTCGTCTAACCGACGACTGGTAGCAGGCCCGCTCCGATGCGGCGCACTAACCATCGAAACCTCGTGAATGTCGGTATCCTGTCTGGCAGGATACCGCTCATTTCCCTTGTTCAGTTCATCGCCGTCGCCGAGCATCTGAATTTTCGGCATGCGGCCAAGGCACTTGGTATCAGCCAGTCGAGCGTCAGCGCGCGTGTGAAAGCGCTGGAGGATAACCTTGGTGTCCTGCTATTTGAGCGCCATGCGCGGGGCGTTCGGCTAACAGACGCAGGCAGGCACTTCATGGAGCGTGTCACGGCGGGTGTCGATCAACTCGATCACGCAGTGAAGACCGCAGGCATGACAGCTCAAGGAGAATACGGCCGGCTTCGCATCGGCATCCATGCCTTAATCCCACGCAGCTTTCTCACGGAGCTGATCCGTCATTATCGGGAAGAACATACGGGCATTGAGGTTGAGATCACCGAAGGCACAGCCCGCGATGCGGTGATGCAGCTTCGTGCTGACCAGCTCGACGTGGTGTTCGTCGCGGGCAAGCCCGAGATGCCCGACTGCCATACCCGACCGATCTGGACCGAACCGCTGGTGGCCGTGCTATCGGATGGGCATCGCCTCGCCGGGCAGTCCGCAATCACTTGGTCCGATCTGGTCGGCGAGACTTTCATTGTTCGCTATGGTGGCACCGGCCCGCAGGTCCATGACCATATCGTGCTGCGCCTTGCCGGGCGTTGGCCCGCACCGTCGATCCGGCGCTTTGATGTGGGGCGCGACACGCTGCTATCTATGGTCGGACAAGGCTTCGGCATCACTATCGTCGGCGAGGCAACGTCATTGTTGCCGACGACCGGCATCGTCTTCCTGCCCTTCCTCGATGAACCGGAGCCGGTTGCCTTTACAGCCGTCTGGTCGCCGTTCAATCGCAACTCCGCACTGAAAAATCTACTCAACCTCGCAGGCAAAATGAAGCGTGACGGCGATTCGCCCAATCGTTTCCTGGATGGCACTCGACCGGCACGATAACGGCACAGGCGATCCATCCTATTTGCCGCCGATAGTATCCGGCAGCCCTCCGGCATCCTCTTTCCTGTTGCCCGTCCCGATTTTGCCTACTCTCTGATCGGCTCCGTCTCTTTTGCCGACTGGAGCCTGCATTGCGCGGAGGCCGAATCCTTTGGGGTCAGATCGCCGTAGTCATCACCATCGTTCTGGTGATGACACTGAGAAATTTGACGATAATCAAAATACTGACCTGCAAAGAAGCGCTGCATACGTCGATAAAATGATTGTGGTAAACACTTGATGGGCAAGGCTTTAGATGCAGAAGAAAGATTACATGTTTGCTTTAAAATAATCACAAGCATGATGAGCGCAAAGCACTTTAAATGTGACTTGTTCCATTTTAGAGATTTGTTTAAGATAAGATATAACTCATTGAGATGTGTCATAGTATTCGTCGTTAGAAAACAATTATTGTGACATTATTTCAATGAGTTATCTATTTTTGTCGTGTACAGAGATTATTATAGAAGCCCCCATGAATAAATCGCTCATCATTTTCGGCATCGTCAACATAACCTCGGACAGTTTCTCCGATGGAGGCCGGTATCTGGCGCCAGACGCAGCCATTGCGCAGGCGCGTAAGC